>JANMDF010000301.1:0-18268 GCA_031376145.1 Alphaproteobacteria bacterium | reverse complement strand
ATCGAACAGTTCGACAACATGTTCATCTTTATCAAGGTGCTGCTGTATCTGGCGTGCCAGCGAGGGTTCGCTGGCCAGCAGTGCAATACTGCATCCTCGTAAATCCATATCACTGATAGGCTGCCGTTGTTGTGTAAACCCAAGTTCAGTCGAGGTTTCTTCACGTACCCGCCAGGCATCCATCAGAATTTTCAGGCGTACCAGGGAACGAACCCTGGCAAATAAGGGCAGGTCGCGCACCGGCTTACTCAAAAATTCATCCGCCCCGGCTTCCAGTCCGCGTACTTTATCACGGGGATCACTCAACGCGGTCACCATCACCACAGGGATATGGGTGGTGCGTGGATCGGCTTTTAACCGCGCACATACCTCAAACCCATCTATTTCCGGCATCATAATGTCCAGCAGAATGATATCAGGGGCTTCGGTCTGTGCCAGTTTCAAGGCATCAAAGCCATTACTGGCAGTGATCACATCATAATATTCCCCGGTAAGTTTGGCTTCCAGTAACTTAACGTTAGGCAACAGATCATCAACAACAAGAATACGCCCCGGCATAATCTTAGGCCAGCACCTGACGAACTGTCGCCAGAAAATTCGGAATAGAAATTGGTTTGGCTAAATATCCCTGACAGCCACCCTGCCGAATTTTTTCTTCATCCCCCTGCATGGCAAAGGCGGTTACCGCAATCACGGGAATGTGGGCAATTGTCTGATCGGCTTTAATTTTGCGGGTTATGTCCAGACCGGAAATCTCCGGCAATTGAATATCCATCAGAATAAGATCGGGCATTTCCTCGCGTACAAGTGCATACGCACCTACGCCATCCGATGTACCCACCACCAGATATCCGGCATTCTCCAGCAAATCGCGGAACAGTTTCATGTTCAGCTCATTGTCTTCAACGATGAGAATTTTTTTCTGGGTCATCGGTAGTGCGTTGTCGCAATCTGTTATAAAGGTCTATTCATTACCTTGGGATAATAGCAAAACAGGGTTAACAAAGTCTATATTATCACAAAACCGCTATAGATGGTCGGAGCGGCGGGATTTGAACCCACGACCCCCAGTCCCCCAGACTGGTGCGCTACCATGCTGCGCTACGCTCCGACAGCTAGCGTTCCTGCATAGTCGATCATCTCAAGACACACAATGACAAAAAATGTACCGCTACGTAACGGCAATACTTGACGCCGCAGGGAACTTTGCACAGGTTGCATGCCTGAGAGGGTTACTGCATGAAGTATACACTAAAACAGCTTGGTTTGGCACTGCTGCTTTTCACCACAGCGTGCGATGCCAGAAATCTGCTTGGCACAGAAAAAGCAGGCTGGCAACAGGCACTGGAAGATCAGGCGGAGAAGCCGAAACCGAAAGTTAAAGACACCGATATTGATGCAGCCCTGTTAAAAGTGGCCGATATTAATCTGGCGGCTGGTAATTTTGATAGTGCAGAGGCCAACTATAACGATATCTTGGCAAAGCACCCCGACAGTGCAGAAGCAACTTACGGACTTGCCCGCGTGCATCTGTTCAGAAAAGAATTTGTCAAAAGTGTGGAACTCACCGATAAGGCCATCGCTTTGCGCGACGATCCGAAATTCCATGCATTTAAGGGCATTATTCAGGACACCCAGAACGAT
Organism: Alphaproteobacteria bacterium; assembly: GCA_031376145.1. Taxonomy (GTDB): domain Bacteria; phylum Pseudomonadota; class Alphaproteobacteria; order JAJTHO01; family CANGXP01; genus JANMDF01. Next base: position 16,624 of record JANMDF010000301.1, on the reverse strand, counting down.
CATAAGGGTGCACAGAAAATTTATAACGATGCATTACGTACCCACCCTGGCAGCGTTATCCTGCGTAACAACCTTGGGATGTCCTATATCGTGAGTGGACAGTTTCCATTGGCTGTTCAGATTTTTGAGGCTCTGAATAAGTTGCCTTCTGCTGATGCGAAGACCCGTGCCAACCTGGCACTTGCTTACGGGGTAGACGATGAAACAGATAAGGCAAAAGAGATGCTGTCGGGGGACATGACGCCCGAACAGATCGACCATAATCTGCAAGTCTATGCTGATATGCGCAGGAAATACACACCGGCAGCTGGTTTATAAAAGCCAATGTTGGATGGATTCTGGGATATACACTGGCTCACCACCCATCAATTCTCTCCGTCTTTCCGGAAACCAGGCGAATCCAAGGCTTTGCCCTGGATAATGAGCCTGTTCCGGTAAGACGCGGTGTGTTGTTGCTTTGGTATTCTTTTCAATTCTTTTATTGTATGCCTTCTATATGCTTCACACCCCCCGCATAAAATCCACTACTCGCGGATCAACGGCCACGTCACTGCTACGTACAGGACGGGTGAGGCGAATACCGACCAGGGTTTTACAGCGGCTTAACGCTACATATAATTGCCCGGGCGCAAACGCACCCGCCCCCAGATCAATCACCACGTTTTCCAGGGTTTTGCCCTGGCTTTTGTGAATCGTGACCGCCCAGGCGTGCATCAGCGGCATCTGGGTATAGCTGCCGGTTTCTTCTTGGGTCAGTTGGCCATTATTGAGGCCATATTTCACGGTCTGCCATTTGTCCGGTGTGACTGTCACCAGGCGGGCGCGTCCCTGCTGGCTGATCTCCACCTCAATTTCTTTGTCTTTCAGGGTGCGCACGACACCCAGCGTGCCGTTGACCCAGCGGCCATCGGTATTGTCATTGCGGGTGAACATCACCTGCGCGCCGACTTTCAAGCCTAAGCGCATCGGCACGGGCAGGTTTGCTCCTTCGTTGGCAAAAATGCCTTTGGCTTTGCCTTCATAAAAACACGGGGAGCCGGGCAGGGCTTCCAGACACTGGCGGTTAATGGCATCGGCCTGGGCAACCCGTGGGGTCAGGGTCAGCAGGCCACCGGTGCTGGGCAGGTGCTGCGGTGTGGCACGGTCATTCAGTATTTCCAAGGCATCCGCGCTGATCTGGCCGCTGCGAATGGCATTGAGGATCCCCACAAAGGTATCATCCTGCTGGCGGTAGACATTATCAAAATTCACCTGCATGAACTGCTGGCGGTTAAAGCGTTTGGCATAGAAAAAATAGGGGCCTTCGTAAAAGTGGCTGAAGACTTCCTCTTCACCACGCCCCACCACTGGCGGTAGCTGGAATAGATCACCAATCAGACACAGTTGTACACCGCCAAACGGGGCACGCGGGCGAGGGCCGTGTTCCTGTAACATGGCACACAGCGCATCAAAAATATCGGCACGCACCATGGAAATCTCATCAATAATAAGAATATCCAGGGCTTTGATCATCGCTTTATTACGCGGTGCCAGACGTTTATTGGGATCAAGAAACGCCGGTTTCAAACCAAAAAACGAATGAATCGTCTGGCCGTTAATATTAAGGGCGGCAACGCCCGTGGGGGCGAGCACGGCAATCTTCTTGCGGGTGGTCTTGCGGAAATAATCCAGGAAGGTAGATTTGCCGGTACCGGCTTTTCCGGTGATAAACAGCGGTTGCTGGCTGTTTTCCAGAATTTCAAAGGCCTCGGTAAAGGCCGTGTTCAGGATAAAATCCTGTTGCCAGTCACTGCTGACTGCTAAAGAGGTGTTTGGAGAGAGCATCATTTATGCATATACGGATTTTTGCCTGCGGCAAGTTGAAAGATCAGCATCTTGCGGCCTTGATACAGGAATATCAACGCCGCCTGCAATGGCCAGTGAGCATCACCGAAATTGATGGCCGTGACAGTGCGGCGATGAACGCAAAACTGCTGACCGCCATACAAGGGGAGGCGGTGGTTTTTCTGCTGGATGAAGGTGGTAAGAACATGGACAGCGTAATGCTGGCCAAGACGCTGCAGCGCTACGATGATGTGGGGCAGGGAGGTGCGTTTGTGATTGGTCCTGCGGATGGTTTGAGCACTGAAGTCAAGGCGCGTGCAACCCACACGCTGGCTTTTGGTGCTGCTACCTGGCCGCATATGCTGGTACGCCTGATGCTGGTGGAACAGCTGTACCGCGCCGAGAGTATTTTAAAAGGGCATCCGTATCATCGCGTTTAACAGAGCACGACTTACGCGAAACAAAGATCTCGTGGGCATTGAGATCCTTCGCTGCGCTCAGGATGACAGGGGCGTTTCGCGTAAGTCGTACAGAGATAAATACAGGGTTTACGCAAAATAACGATGTTTCCGTCTTCCCGGCGGAAGCCGGGATCCAGAATTGTCTGTTTTTGATGGATCCCGGCACTCAAAGGGAAAACGGATAGTGTTGCAAATTACATCGCTGCGTAAGTCCTGGAATACCACAGCATTTACATTTCTTTATTCTCTTCTGGGCTAAGGTGCGCTACATAGACTGTAAATATATGAACAAGGAGCTGCACTATGTCCGCCCAAACCGCCAAAAATACTGATATTGCTGCATTGCATGGATACTATCTGGAAGATTTGAAAATCGGCATGACGGCTGAATTTTCTAAAAAAGTTACCGAGGCAGATATTCAGGTGTTTGCAGATGTTTCCGGTGATCATAATCCGGTGCATCTGAATGAAGAATTTGCTAAAACCACGATTTTTAAAGAGCGCATTGCCCACGGGATGCTGGGAGCCAGCTTTATTTCCCGCGCCATTGGCGTGCAGTTGCCAGGGCCCGGCACAATCTATCTGGCGCAGAACCTGAAATTTAAAGCCCCGGTGAAAATTGGTGATACGGTTACGGCAACTATTGAAGTGCTGGAAATCATTCCTGAGAAGCGTCGCGTGATGCTGAAAACCACTGCCAGCGTTGGTGCAACGGTAGTAATTGAAGGCGATGCCGTGGTGATGGTGGATAGCAGGGCGTAAAAAGCCTTCAGCGCTGCTGTTTATTGTTAAGCGCACCGATTGCCCGCCAGCCGCCAAGCATGATGGCTGGTGCTGCTGCAAAAACAGCGCAGGCTGTGAACAGCGTGTCGACTATATGCAAGGTGTCCCGCAGGTGTATATCGCGCATCTGTGTGCCCACTTCTATACACCTGACTACTGCACGGCTGGTATCGGAGCTGCCTATGACCATGTTTGCCATGCAGACATCGCTGATAAGTGTTGTTACGGCAACATTCTGTTGTTGATGCGCGGTGTTGATATTGTGTTGTTTAAGCTTCCCCAAGGCGTAAATAGATGTACCTGTCGTCATGCCAAGTGCAATGAGACCAATGCCATTCGGGGTGTTCGTGAAGAGACTTTTTAGGCGCGGCGTATTGGCGATGGTAGGAATTTCAAAGCGCTGTACTAAATTTGGATCATAATCTGTTGGCAATTTCAACGTTGAAGGGGTTAGTGGTTCTAAAGTAGCGTCGTATAATTCACGACTGTTCTGATTTAAAAGGATCTTTTCTGCAGTCTTCAAAATTTCTGAGACGGCAGATGCCTGAATACCATAGTCTTCATAAGTTGTGGGATTTTCAATGCTGCCAAGGAGCGAATACCGTTGCTTGATGGCACTATGAACATCTTCTGCAGAAGCAGTTTTTTCCAGGCCAAGCACATCATACAGGGATGTAATCTTTGGTGTATTATGATACCTGGCGGCCAGCATAAATAAGGTGTCAAGACCACCGGTGTTGTCAGGTTCTGGTAACTCTTGTTGCATATACATTCCTACGCCTGACACTGATCATGCCACAGGTATGGGTATTCGTATGTGATGCAACGCACATTCAGGTAAAATTAAACCGCAAGTCTCTTTACAACACGGTCATAGCCAATCAGCGGCAATAATACTCCCATATCAGGGCCATGATCCTTGCCGGTCAATGCCTGTCGCAAGGGCATGAACAGGGCTTTGCCCTTGCGTTCTGTTTTTGAGCCCAGGGCTTTTGTCCAGGCTCCCCAGGTGGTGTTATCCCATGGGGCAGGGGGCAGCAGTGCCAATGCCTGGCGGATAAAATCAGGGTCAGTAATGATGGGTTGCAGGGTATCGCCACAGACATCTAGCCATTCCTGGAGATCAGACAATTTTGTCAAATTCGGCTGTACTGCCTGCCAGAATGTTTCGCTGACTGCCAGACCAAGTGCCTGTATTTTTTCAGATACAGCAGTATACGGCAGATCATGCAGGATGCGAGCGTTGAGGTGTTCCAGCTCAACGCGGTCAAATTTGGCGGTGGCGCGGCCAAATTTACTGATATCAAAGCCCGCTGTAGCCTCTCTAAGGGTAAGGTATGGCTCAATGGGATCGGAACTGCCCAGCCGCGCCAGCAGGCTGTTAATCGCCATGGCCTCAATACCTTCATCCCACAGGCTTTCCAGGCTCAGGCTGCCCAGGCGCTTGGACAGTTCCTCACCATGCGCACCACGCAACAGTGGCAGGTGGCAATATACCGGCGGTATGCCCCCCAGTGCCTCGCATAACTGAATTTGAATAGCGGTGTTGGCCACATGGTCTTCACCACGGATCACATGCGTAATAGCAAAATCCATGTCATCGACAACAGAAGCCAGCATGTATACCGGTTCGCTACCGGCACGAAAAAGGATGGGGTCACTTAAATTGCTGCCATGAAATTTGACATCACCACGGTTCATATCCGTCCAACCTGTATCTTCAGCCAGCAGTTGAAAACGCCAGTGCGGGGCTATTCCTTCTGCCGCAAGGCGTGTACGGTCACTGTCTGTCAGTTTCAAGGCAGCACGATCATACAGAGGTGGTTTACCCTGGCTTAACTGCACTTTACGCTTCAAGTCCAGTTCTTCAGCAGTTTCATAGCAGGGGTACAGGCGTCCACTGGCCTTCAATTGTTCAAAAATATCTTTGTAGCGGCCAAAGCGGTCACTTTGTCTGGCGGTTTTATCCCAGGTTAACCCCAGCCAGTTTAAATCCTGGCGAATACCATCAGCAAATGCTTCAGAAGAACGCGCCACATCGGTATCATCGAGACGCAGCATGAAAACACCACCCTGCTGGCGGGCATACAGCCAGTTTACAAGAGCCATGCGGGCATTACCGACATGCAGCTTGCCGGTAGGGCTGGGGGCGAAACGGGTTTTAACAGTCATAAAAAGTCACATAACGGGTTCAGCTAAAGGCGGCAAGAAGTTTGCCGTATTTCTCCTTGCGCCAGATCATCACAATATGCAAACTCAGGATATGCAAAATGGTAAAAAATTTTTCCTCAATATTCTGCTGGCATTGGCATTGCTTGTAAGTCTGGCGGGCTATGGCCACTGGTATTACACGGCAGATGGTCAGGCAACGCGGGAAAAACTGGTGTATATCAAGCCAGGCACCGGATTTTCGGAAATTGTGGTACTGCTGGAGCAGAAACAGGTGTTACGCTTTGGCTGGCTGTTCACCGCTATTGAACGTAGCCTTGGCAAGGCCAGCCGGTATCAGGCGGGTGAATACCTGTTCACGGCGCGGATGTCACCGCAGGAGATCAGCAATCTTATACGCAGTGGGCAGACCTATAAACGCAAAATAACGTTGCCCGAAGGGTTGAACAGCTATGATTTTCTGTCGGTATTACAGCAGACGGCTGGGTTGACTGGCGACATGCCGCGTCAGGTTCTGGAGGGCAGTTTGCTGCCCGATACCTATTTTTACAGCTACGGCGATACCTATGAAACCACTATCGGGCGGATGCAGCAGGCATTGCTGCACACCCTGAACCGCCTGTGGGATGCGCGGGCGGAAGGATTGCCCCTTAAAAGCAAGGCAGAGGCCGTGATTCTGGCATCAATTGTTGAAAAAGAAACAGGGATGGCGGATGAACGCGGTCTGGTTGCCAGCGTCTTTATTAACCGCTTGAATCAGGGAATGCCCCTGCAGAGTGATCCTACGGTAGTCTATGCGTTGACCCGCAACCAGGGGGCATCCTGGAAGGGAACCTTGACACGCAGTGATCTGCAAACAGATAGCCCGTATAACACCTATGTTTATAATGGCTTGCCACCTGGCGCGATTTGTTTCCCAGGTGCAGAAGCATTGGTTGCGGTACTGAATCCACCGAGCAGTGATTATCTGTTCTTTGTTGCAGACGGTCGCGGTGGCCACCGGTTTGCAAAAACGCTGGATGAGCATAATGCGAATGTTGAGGCGTGGAGAGCGTTGCGAGCGCAGGAGCAATAAAAGTTCAAGGGGTAGGATACCTTCTCCCTATCTTTATAAAACTGTATCGCTTATACAGCCACCCCATGTTGTTTATCCAAGATCTCACCTACCGTGTTGCAGGACGTACGCTGCTTGATAAGGTATCTCTGACGATTCCGGCGGGGCATCGTGTCGGGCTGGTTGGGTCGAATGGCACAGGAAAATCAACGCTGTTTAAGCTTATATCGGGCGAAATAGACGCTGATGGTGGTGATATTTCGTTTATAAAAGATACCAGTATTGGCTGGGTACGCCAGGATTTACCCGATGATGAAACACCCATTATTGATATTATTTTGAATTCAGATGAAGAGCGCAGCAAGTTGCTACATGAAGCAGAAACGGCCGAGCCGGAACGGTTGGGGGATGTTTACAGCAGACTGATGGAAATAAGCGCGTACGAAGCACCCGCCCGCGCCGCTGTTATTTTGTCAGGTCTGGGTTTTAATGATGTGGCGCAGAATATGCCCATTTCTTCGTTTTCAGGCGGCTGGCGAGCCCGCATTGCATTGGCAGTGGCATTATTTAAAGAGCCAAATTTACTGATGCTCGATGAACCAACCAACCACCTGGATTTTGAAGCCATGGTGTGGTTGGAAAATTATCTGGCGAATTACCACCATACCCTGCTGATTATCAGCCATGATCGTGATATTCTCAATAAAACCGTCACCCAGATTGTGCATTTAGATAACCAGAAGCTGGTGAGCTACACTGGTAATTACGATCAGTTTGAACGTAAACGTGCCGAAAAAATGATCGGCCTGCAAGCCCTGCAGGAAAAGCAGATGGCACAGAAAAATAAGATGATGGCCTTTGTAAATCACTTTGGTGCCAGTGCCAGCAAGGCGAAACAAGCGCAAAGCCGTCTGAAAATGATCGAAAAAATGGATGTTGTGGATGTAGTGATTGCCGAACGGGTCAGTGCGTTTGTATTCCCTGATCCCGAACCGCTTAAAGCTGCACTCATCACCTTGGATCACGTTGATGTTGGATACACCGCTGGCGTTCCCATCTTAAAGAAACTTAATCTTACGGTGGCAGCAGATGACCGTATTGCCCTGCTGGGTGCGAATGGTAATGGTAAGTCGACCCTGGTCAAGCTGTTGTCAGGAAAACTGGCACACAGTGGTGGTGAGGTGCATAAATCCAGTAAATTACGTGTTGGGTATTTTGCGCAGTTTCAAACAGATGAACTGGATGTTAGTGAAACACCGTTGCAAGTGATGGTGACCGCAAGGCCAGGGGTTGCTGAGCCAAAAGTCCGTGCCAGCCTTGCCCAGTTTGGCTTTGACAAGCACAAAATCATTACCCGTATTGGGGATTTATCCGGGGGAGAGAAAGCGCGATTGCTATTTTGTCGGATGAGCGTTGATGCACCGCACATCATGTTGCTGGATGAACCGACTAACCACCTTGATATTGAAGCCCGTGAAGCCTTGACGCAGGCACTTAACAATTACACCGGAGCGGTGATTCTGGTCAGCCACGATCCGCATCTGGTGGAGTCTGTTGCAGACCGCTTGTGGCTGGTAGCCGATGGCACGTGTACGAATTTTGATGATGATCTGGATGCCTATCGTAAACTGGTGGTGCAGCAACGCCGCAAGGAACGTGAAATTAATCGTGCCGAAAACCGGAACAGTAAAAAAGGCGGCAGAAAAGAGTCCAAGCTGGTCAGTCCAGAGCAGGAAATTGCCGATATTGAGGAAAAGATCCGGCTGCTGATGGCGCAGAAAGATCAGCTGGAAAATGATCTGGCCACCCATGCCGCCGGTGATGCCAAGCATCTTATCGAGATCACCCGGGCTTATGATGATGTTGTCAAGGCACTGGCAGAGGCGGAAAGCACCCTGGATGCGTTGATTGCAGCGTTGTAAAGCCTGTTACAGCGCAATCACCTCATGTTCCCGCGCTACAAAGGTGGGTTGCCAGAGTTCAAGGGCTTCGGCGGCAATAGCATCCAACCTTTCATCATCATGCTCAGGATCGTGATGAAATAATGCCAGGCGTTTGACACCGGCCAATTGACACAGGCGCACACCTTCCTGCCAGGTGGAATGTCCCCACCCCTGGAAACGTGGGTAACTCTCATCCGTGTAACTGGCATCATAAATAACCAGATCAGCACCGGCAATTAAGCCCAGGATATTCTGATCATGCCCGTCACTGGGATGCTCCGTATCGGTAATGTAACAAACGCTGCGGCCTTTATAATTAATACGATAACCGGTGGCACGGTCAGGGTGATTCAACGGTGCAGTACGTACCGTAATACCATCGCCCAGCTCCAGGGTATCGCCAGCCATGAAATCATGATAGGCAATCTGTGCCCGAAACGTACCTGGGCTGATCGGAAAGAATGGCGGTGCCATAACGCGGTTTAACGTATCAGCAATACTGCTTTCAGGTTTCAGGTGCCCAGCATAAATATTCAAAATGGTTTGCGCAGAATAGGCGGGCGCAAAAAACGGTAATCCGGCAATATGGTCGAAATGGGTGTGCGTCAGCAACATTGTCAGTGGTTTGTCTGGATTTTTACCCAGCTGCTGTCCCAGCTCCCGCAGGCCAGTGCCTGCATCCAGAATCAACAGGCGATCACCGCATTTAACGGTCACACACGAGGTGTTGCCGCCATAGCGCAGATGCGAGGGTTGCGGGCACGCGATGGATCCGCGTACGCCCCAGAAGGTAACGTTCATGTCGCTCATAAATCTTCTAACGTTGCGCCCTGGGGCATTATGCCTGCAGCTTTGTGCTGCTTGTCCATATCGCCTGTGGGCTGGTGTGATGTTAGAATGACTTTATATGATTTTTTACCTGCAAAATATGCGATCCATCACACTTGGAGTCGATATCCATCGTTTTCTGCAATTATTTTACAGGTGTTGCCAAAAAGTTCCTCTAATTTTTGCCGCAGACGGTAAACGTGGGTTTCCAGCGTATGGCTGTCGATGTCTGGTTGATACCCCCAGACATCCGCCAGTATATCTTCACGACTGCATATATCAGGATATTGCCGGATTAGGTAAGCCATGAATGCTGTCTCTTTATCGGTAAGACTACTGCCTGCCACAGTATTACTGAACAGGCGTTGCCGTGTATCCAGGGTAAACTGCTGCAGTGTCATCATATAGTCTGGCATCACCACCATATTATAGAGTACCTGCAATGTATCCTGCAGGCGGCCTGTCTCAGGTAAAAGATACCTGCGCACAGGCGTTTCATGCTCTTTCTGCTGACGGCACAGCATCACATCTGCCGCTTCATGAGTAGCAACGACATCGGCAAAATGCTGCATGTGTTGCGTTAACACCTGCGTCAGCAGCGATGAATCGAGATCAAAAAAAACTTTCAGGCGTCTTTGGCCTGTATCTTGCATGGACTCAGCCATGGAAACACCATCAGTTAACTTTTCAACGCTGCACATTCTACAGCAACAGACGGCAAATACAACGCCGTCTGCCGGTGTTGGCACAGATACTGAACATACCAGTCTGTTTGGTGAGCTGGTTGACGTCATCAATCCACTACAACATATCCCGATTCTGTCCACCCTCTATCGTTCTGCAACCGGTGATGCGGTCAGCAGTGGCGCAAAAATTGCTGGTGGTGGATTGTATGGTGGGCCAGTCGGCCTTATCAGCGGCGCACTGAATGCCCTGCTGGCAGAAATTACCGGCGAAGATGTCGGCGAGCATGTTATGAGCGCAGTGGTTGAAACGTCAAAAGACGCGAGTAAGCCCGATGCGTTTTACATCTAATCCAGACGATCCAAATTAATATTGCGACTGAAATCATAAGATTTATCTGCAACCACGGCAGGCAGATCATTGTCGTTGGAATGCTCCTCAAACTCCCGTTCTTTACGCCTGCTGATACGTAACAGCATTGACAACAGAATCAGCCAGGCTGCCGTCAGAATAATAATACCACCCGGCACAAAGTGCCGAAAAACAATCTCTCCCGTGAATGCATACGCATAGAAAAATCCAGTATACACCACACAGCCCAGCAAAAACAAACCAAAGGCATAATCCAGTTTTGCACGGCTTGCAGGATGCAATGGCCGCGTCTCTAACAGGGCGATCGCAAACATCATAATCGCATGGGGTTGCATACACAGCCCCGCATCCCTGATCGCCTCCAGGCGACCGGGATCCGAAACACCATAAATCAAGGCTTCGCACAGTGGTTTCAGAAAAATGCTCAGCAAAATAAAACAACTGCTGGCGGCCAGCAGTTTTTGACTGTGACTCAAGGCAACAGGCCTGGTATCATCGGTATCGTACATGTCCATAGGCATCCCTATGTTTGTTAATTACACACTTCATACGACTTACGCAGTAACGTGATTTGCAGCACCATCCGTTTTATCAGCGAGTCGCCGGGAAAACAGGAACATTGGCATTACACGTAAGTCGTATATTTAATAATGTTTTAGAATCTGTGTCAGCCTATCTGTCTCCAATCCCTGACCAATAGCCGTGAATTTCCACTGCTCTGCATCTTCCCGCGCCAGCTCGGCGAAAACCATGGAATAGCAGCCGGTATAGGTAGGATCTGCACTTAAATTAAACCTGGCCATTTCCACATTTTTAGCATCTACCGCCCGGATATAGGCGCGGGGAATGCGTTCAAAGGCCTGCCGACGTTCAACACCATTGTAGATCAACACCACAAAAGAAATACGCTGTATACGAGGTGGTACTGTCAACAGGTTGGCAAACAGCTGTTCGTCATCCTCACTGTCTTCTTCGCCGGTGCGGCTGTCCCCGGAATGCCAGATGGCGCCGCTGGGGTGGCGTGGGCTGTTGTAAAAAACAATGTCCGCGTTCACCAGCCCAGGGCTACCGTCTGCTTGAATCGTTCCCAGATCTTTAACTTTACCATGTTCATCAAGTAAAATGGCCAGAGCATCCAGATCAAAAAATTCCTGCTTCTGCAGCAACCCGCCAAAGATCTTTTTAGGCGTTGGCAAATCCCAACCCAACCCAATACAGACCTTTGACAGATCATACTGGGTCTTTTTCAGGCTGATGCCCTGGCCTTTTTTAAGGGTAATCGCCATGGGTATCAGCCGACGTTTACGCCAAACTGCTTGGCCATGGCTTCAAGACCACCAGCATATCCCTGTCCTACGGCTTTAAATTTCCATTCACCAGCATGGCGGTAAATCTCACCAAACACCATGGCTGTTTCGTTGCTGTAATCTTCGGATAGATCATAGCGGGCAATTTCTCCGTTAGTATCCAGATCGACCACGCGGATAAAGGCATTGCGCACCATGCCAAAATTCTGCCAGCGCGCCACCGCATCATGAATGGTGACGGTAATGGCAACACGTTCAATGCTTTCCGGCACGCGGGATAAATCAATTTTTATAGACTCATCATCGCCATCACCATTGCCAGTACGGTTGTCACCGGTGTGCTCAACCGAACCACAGGACGACGTCAATTGATTATAAAAAATGAAATCACTGTCACCACGTACACGACCATCTGTCTTTAATAGAAAAGCACTGGCGTCCAGATCAAAATCCACGCCATCGGTAGCACGAGCATCCCAGCCCAGCCCTATGTAAATACGTTTCAGGTTTGGGGAAACCTTGGTAAGCGAGATATTCCCGCCTTTGCTCAAAGAAACAGCCATATGACATCTCCTTTATGCTATGCTGTTAATGCCTGTTGTTTTTTGTATCGCAGCGACGACCACAGCGATAACAGAATAAATGCAACGCCTGAAAGGCCAGTCACCAGTTCGGGTACATGCACCACCATGGTAGTGAGCATGATAAAGGCCAGCACACCAATGGCATAATGTGCGCCATGTTCCAGGTATATATACTCATCCAGCGTCCCCTTATGCACCAGAAACACAGTCATGGAGCGCACAAACATCGCACCAATCGCCAGCCCCAGCATGATGATCACCACGTCTTTGGTAATGGCAAAAGCACCAATAACGCCATCAAAGGAGAAGGACGCATCCAGAATTTCCAGATACATAAAGCCCATAAAACCATTGCGTGCAACAGCCCCAGCAATATTGACATCGTCATTCTTTGTCGAAAACAGACTGCTGAGACTATCCACCAGCACAAACAGGGTAACGCCGGTTACCCCGGCAATCAGGGCTTCATAGCGCTGTTGTTCTGGTAGGAAACTTTGTGCAGTAATCAGCACCAGCAGGGCAACAGTAATGCTGATCGCCTCCATCTTGCCCATGCGCGCCAGCAGTTCTTCAACCTTACCAAGCCAATGATGCTCTCGGCTTTCATCAAAAATGAACTTCAAAAAGACCATCAACAGAAACATGCCGCCAAACGCAGCAACGGTAATATGATGTGCCGTCAATTGTCGGGCATATTCATCAGGCTCATTCAATGCCATGGTAACAACATCACCTAATCCCAGGCCAGTAGCGGCTGCCACAATGGCAATCGGAAAGAAAAAGCGCATTCCGAACACGGCAATCAAAATGCCCACCGTCAGGAATAACTGCCGCCACTTTTCGCTCATTTCTTTTAATACGGTGGCATTCACAACAGCATTATCAAAGGATAAACTTACCTCCATAATACCCAGGATAACACACAGAGTAAGGGCTTCAATCATACCGCCAGGGCGACCAGCACCCCACCAGGCCGCCAGGCCAAGGCAGATGAATGTAACAAAAAAAGAGAACCGGAAATCACGCATATGCTATACCTTTAAGGACTTTCCAGTGTAGAGCCTTTATAGGCAGGTTAATACTATCAGTGTACACAGACATGCCATTTCCATAAGCAACGCGACATTTTGGCCAGCGCAATTTTGTGACTCATATCACAAATTACCATGCATCATTGTAAAATACAATTTTTTTCTACATCAGAATTTACGTAGAATGACAGGGGAGTTTTGCAGAGGTCTCTATATCAACCGGTCTTCTTCACCGGTGGCAGGGTGTGCGTTAAAAAAAGCTCTTTAAGGCGTGCGGCTGGTACTTCCGCCGGTGCACCCATCATCAGATCTTCGGCTTTCTGGTTCATGGGAAAGACGATGACTTCGCGGATATTTGGCTCATCAGCCAACAGCATCACAATCCGGTCGATGCCTGGTGCTGAGCCACCATGCGGCGGTGCGCCAAAACGCAGGGCACTTAAAATACCGGAAAACTCGGCTTCAACCTGCGCCTGGCTATAGCCGGCAATGGCAAAGGCCTTGAACATCACTTCCGGCAGGTGATTACGAATGGCACCGCTGGACAGTTCAATACCATTACAGACAATATCATACTGATAGGCTTTAATGGTGAGCGGATCCTGGGTGTTCAGGGCATCCAGGCCGCCTTGTGGCATGGAAAACGGGTTGTGGCTGAACTGAATCTGGTTGGTTTTATCATCCAACTCAAACATGGGGAAATCCACCACCCAGCAGAATTTGAAGGTGTCTTTCTCACAGATATCCAGCTCACTGCCAATGCGTTGGCGGGCTTTATCCACCAGTTTAACCGCATCACCCACCTGATCACAGACAAAAAACACGGCGTCGCCGTCCTGTACGCCAGCCGTATCACGTAATTGCTGCAGGCGCGGTGCATCAAGAAACTTGGCAATCGGCCCTTTGGCTTCTCCCTGATCAAAGACGATATAGCCCAGGCCAGGCGCACCCTCACCCCGTGCCCAGTCGTTAAGTTTATCAAAGAAGCTGCGCGGTTTCACTGCTGCCTTTGGTGCGGGAATAGCACGCACCACTTTGCCCTGCTCAACAGCCTTGGCAAACACGCTGAAGTCAGAACCACGGAAGACAGCAGATACATCCGTACAGATAATGGGGTTACGCAAATCCGGCTTGTCACAGCCATATTTCAGCATGGCCTCATCGTAGGGAATGCGGATAAAGGGTGCTTGGCTTACTGTTTTGCCATTGGCAAATTCCTCAAATACACCGGCCAGCACCGGTTCAATAGTCTTGAAAACATCGTCCTGGGTCACAAAAGACATTTCAAAATCCAGCTGATAAAACTCACCTGGCGAACGATCAGCCCGCCCATCTTCATCCCGAAAGCACGGTGCTACCTGAAAATACCGATCAAAACCGGCAATCATCAGCAGCTGTTTAAACATCTGCGGTGCCTGCGGCAGGGCGTAAAACTTGCCCGGGTGAATACGGCTGGGCACCAGGTAATCCCGCGCCCCCTCAGGAGAACTGGCAGTCAGAATCGGGGTTTGAAATTCGGTAAAACCAGCCGCCACCATGCGACGGCGCAGCGATTGAATAACGTTGGAGCGCAGCACAATGTTACTGTGTACTTTCTCACGACGCAGATCGAGGAAACGGTACCGTAGCCGCACATCCTCACCACTGTCAGCATCGCTGTTGACCTGCAGCGGCAGCGGTGCAGCTTCGGACTGCAGTTCCAAGGCTTCAACCTTCAATTCCACCATACCGGTGGCCAGTTTCGTATTGACCGTATCTGGCGTGCGTTCCACCACTGCACCGGTGACGGTAATCACACTTTCATTTTTGAGGCTTTGCGCACTGTCAAACAGGGCATTGTCGCTGTTAATCACCAACTGTGTCATGCCGTAATGATCGCGCAGATCAATAAACAACAGGTTGCCATGATCGCGCTTGCGATGCACCCAGCCCGACAGGCGGACAGTCTGGCCAACGTGCGCCTGGGTTAAATCGTTACAGGTGTGGGTGCGGTAGGGGTGCATCATGGTAACTTTCCTTGCTGAAGGCACTTTCAAGACCAGAAGAAACTTGTCAAGTAAGGATTCAAAATTCTTCTTACTACCTCACCACGCATCACTTCTCTCCGTCATTCCGGAAACATAGGCGAATCCAAGGCTATGCCTTGGAACATGAGCCTGTTATCCGGAATCCAGAATGTAAGTGCTGGATCCAGAATAGCTTGGTTTTCTTAGCCATTCGCAAGGCTCATGGAGAAAACCAGCTTTCGGGATGACGAAAATTCTTGTTTCGCGTAAGTCCTAAATCTGTTTGCACACTGGCATCACCTGCTTTACACACCAATCATATGCTTGCTCCCTATGCCTGTCATCATGAACAATCACGTGGCCGTCTGGTTTCAGAAGAAACTGATGCCATACGGACAGCGTTTCAGCGTGACCGCGACCGTATCGTTCACTCAACCGCCTTTCGCCGGCTGACCTACAAAACCCAGGTTTTTGTGAATCATGAAGGTGATCACTACCGCACCCGCCTTACCCATTCTCTGGAAGTCAGTCAGATTGCGCGGACGCTGGCACGCACCCTTCATTTGAACGAAGATCTTGCCGAAGCCCTGGCACTGGCACACGATCTGGGACATACGCCGTTTGGCCATGCTGGCGAAGATGCCCTGCATGCCGTCATGCAGCCGTATGGTGGTTTTAATCATAATGAACAGACGTTGCGGATTTTAACGCAGCTGGAACACCGCTATGCCCGCTTTCGTGGCCTGAATCTAACCTGGGAAATGCTGGAAGGCGTGGTAAAGCATAATGGCCCCCTGACCGGTCAGCCGCAGGCAAAACTTGTACCGGCCTATATTCTGGAATTCAACCAGGCGTTTGATCTGCAGCTTGATACTTTTGCCAGTCTGGAGGCACAGATTGCCTCGCTGGCTGATGATATTGCCTATACCTGCCATGATCTGGATGATGGCCTGCGGGCGGGTATGTTTATGGTTGACGATCTGCTGTACCTGCCACAGGTGGGCGATATTTTCCTGGAGACCAGAGGCAAATTTACCAACGCCAGTGTAAGCCAGCAGAACGGCGAAGCGTTACGCCGCCTGATGCGCCTGTTTGTGCATGACTTGCTGCAGACCACACGGCAAAATCTTGAAAGTTTACAACCAACCACGGTGCATACCATTCGTCAGGCTCCGCAGGCTGTCGCATCCTTCAGTACAGGAATCTCTGAAATGCTGTACGCTACCCGCACATTCCTGATGCAGCGCATGTACCGGCATTACCGCGTCAACCGCATGAGCGCCAAGGCGCACCAGGTGATTACAGAAATTTTTAATCTGTACATCAAGCACCCTGGCTGGCTGCCTACTGACTGGCAGCCTTTGCAAGATGCATCAGAAACACAACGGGCGCGCAGTATTGCAAACTATATCGCTGGCATGACCGATCGCTATGCATTGCAGGAGCATGCGCGGCTGTTTGATGTGTATAGTGGTCATTAGGAAAGTTAATATGACTCAGAAAACTGCCGTAGTTCTCTTTAATCTTGGGGGGCCTGATACGCCAGAGGCTGTAAAGCCGTTCCTGTTCAACCTGTTT
>JANMDF010000288.1:0-1886 GCA_031376145.1 Alphaproteobacteria bacterium | reverse complement strand
GTTTCAGTTTATTGTGCCGGCTCCATTGTTACAGTCCTGACCAACTCTGGAATCACCCATATAACTTACATGATTGGCTTTACTGCCCTGCCCCATCGTGGTTTTTTTAAGCTCAACAAAATTGCCAATCCGAACATCATCAGCCAGTACCGTATCTGGCCGCAGCCTGGCATAGGGGCCAACAACGCAGTTACTGCCGATACTGCACCCCTCAAGGTGGCTGTAAGCCTTAATATGGCTGCCACTGGCAATGCGTACACCAGTTCCTATCACGACAAACGGTTCAACGACTACATCGGCCTCAATAACGGTATCCGCACTGAAGAATACCGTCTCAGGGGCAACCAGGGTAACGCCGGCTTCCAGGTGCGTCTGGCGCAGACGCTGCTGCAGTAACGCTTCAACCGTGGCGAGTTCGGCGCGGGTATTGATACCCAATACCTGCCCGGCGTCTACCTCGACCATTCTGGCGTCAACACCGAGATGCCGCGCATGGGCAACCGTATCCGTCAGATAATATTCCTGTTTACTATTATTATTATCCAGTCGTGCCAGCAGTGCCGGCAACAGATCTGTTCTGAAAGCCATAATACCGGCATTGCACAGGGTAATAGCCCGTTGCAGCGGGGTTGCTTCTTTCTCCTCAACAATCGCCTGCAGCATCCCGCCCTGCACCAGCAGGCGGCCATAGCCGTGGGGATTGTCCGTATGAAAACCAAGCGCAACAACACCGGTGTTCGGATGTTCCGTAAACGTGGCGCACATGCGCCGGATCGTTCCGGCCTGTAACAGCGGTGTATCGCCATACACCACCACCACCCAGCCACTGGCAAACGCATGCTGTTGCAGGGCTGTCTGCAGCGCATGGCCAGTGCCCAGGCGTTCGCGCTGTATGACACAAGGATACGGAGCCATGGCAGCGACAACATTAGGCGCATCTTCTGCAGCAACCGTGATCAGGCTGGCAGGGTTCAGGGCTTCAGCCGTGCGGCGCACATGGGCAATCAACGGTTGATTGGCCAACGGGTGCATGACCTTCGGCAGTTGTGAACGCATCCGCGTACCCTTGCCAGCCGCCAGAATAACGATATGCAGGGGCTCTAGCATGCCTGCTGTAGCAGCGCCCGCAGGTTGATCAATTCCGTACGCAAGGCAAACAACGTCTTGCGGGCATTTGAATACGCGGTAATGTCAGCGACTTGATCAGCAAGGATAACTGCTGGTGTTGTTTCCAGCCTTGTTTCCAGGTTTGTTTCAGGAGCTTGCGCACCGGCCTTGTTACGCCCTTCCTTTGCCAACAGCTGCTGTACCCCGCGAATGGTATAGCCCTGGGTGTGCAGCAACTGTTGAATGCGGGTAATCAATGCCACATCCTCTGGACGATAATAACGGCGACCACCCCCACGCTTGAGCGGCTGAATCTGTTTAAACTTACTCTCCCAGAAACGTAAGACATGCGCGGGAAGGTTCAGGGAGTCGGCAACTTCACTGATCGTTTTAAACGCGTTTACAGCCTTGGCCATAAGAGCTATTTCTTTCTGGTCAGGTTTTTGTTGACAGCATCTTTCATCAGCTGTGATGCCTTAAAGGTTGCAACACGGCGCGGGGTAATTGGAACTTCTACGCCAGATTTTGGATTGCGGCCAATGCGCTCGCTTTTGCTGCGGATGCTGAAACTGCCGAAAGAAGAGAGTTTCACCTTGTCACCACGCACCAGGGAAGCAGAAATCTGTTCCAGCACATCGTCAACCAGTTTTGCAGATTCGGTGCGTGACAAACCAAGCTGTTTGTAAACATTCTCGGATAATTCGGCGCGGGTAATTGTTTCTACGGTCATTATAACCTCAATGAAATTGTTCTTTGTTGTTGGTGAGATGCTTTGTATA
>JANMDF010000260.1:0-7226 GCA_031376145.1 Alphaproteobacteria bacterium | reverse complement strand
AGGCGCGGATTGTGCTTCATGGTGCACGATCCCAGCGGGTAAAAATTCGTGTCAATACAAAAGTTTAACTGACTGAGGCGCGTATAATGGCGGACAACCTGCGGTTCGGAAATATTAGGCAGATCAAGGCTGGATGTACGTTGCATGGTTCCCAGGCGGCGGCTGTGTGCTGGCACAGGCGGCAGGTCAACACCGGCCTTGTCGCCGTGATCGAGTTCAAACAGCAGCGGTTCGGGCAGTGGTGCAGCGGGAATGCTGGTGCTGGGTTTCATAGGGTGCAACATACTGACGGCGGCCATGTTATAAAGTTTCCTGTAAACCAGTGATGAGAGCGTCTACGTGTTCCTGGCTGGTCAGTTCAGTGACGGCCAGCAGCAGCAGATTGGGCATTTCCGGATAAAAGCGGGATAGTGGGATCCCAGCAAGAACCTGGCGTTTCGCCAGAGCCTCCACCACCGGGGCAGCGGCTGTCGGCAAAGCAATGGTGATTTCGTTAAAGAACGCACTATTCATTACCCGCACGCCAGGAATCGTTGCCAGACGATCGGCCAGCTGGCAGGCATGGGCATGGTTGAGGGCAGCCAGATGCTCCAGTCCCTGCTGTCCCAGCAGCGAAACATGGATACTGAACGCCAGGGCACACAGGCCGGAATTGGTGCAGATGTTGCTGGTGGCTTTTTCGCGGCGGATGTGCTGTTCGCGGGTGGATAACGTTAAGACAAACCCACGTTTACCATGAGCATCCACCGTCTGGCCGCACAGGCGGCCAGGCATGGCGCGCAGATATTTTTCCTTGCAGGCAAAAAGTCCTACATGCGGCCCCCCAAAACCCATGGGAATACCCAGGGACTGGCCTTCTGCCGCCACGATATCTGCCCCCCAGATACCAGGGGCTTCTAATGCCCCCAGAGCAACAATTTCTGTACACACGGCAATAAGCAATACGCCAGCAGCGGCACAGGCATGTGCAAGGGCTCGGTAGTCATGAACCTGTCCGAAAAAATCAGGATACTGTACAACGACACAGGCAGTATCAGGGGTAATGCTGGCTGCCAGGTCTTCGGCCATACAGGGCTGGGCTGGCAGGCAATCCAGTTGAAAGCCGGTCATGCGGGCATAGGTATCAGCCACCTGCCGGTATTGCGGGTGCAGGCCACCACTGATAACGGCATGGGTACGCTTTGTTACCCGCTGTGCCATCATAATCGCTTCAACACAGGATGTTGAACCGTCATACAGCGAGGCATTGGCGACTTCCATACCGGTCAGGGCGCAGACCTGGGTTTGAAATTCAAACAGCGTCTGCAGGGTGCCTTGTGAGACTTCCGGTTGATAGGGTGTGTATGACGTCAGGAACTCGCCACGTTGAATCAGTGTATCAACACTGGCAGGTACATGGTGATTATACACCCCACCACCAATGAAAAAGGCCGTATTTTCAGCAGACAGATTGTTGGCCGCCATGGCTTTCAGGCGGCGTTCCACCAGGTATTCCGGCATGGTGGTGGACAGGTTTACAGGTGTCTGCAGGCGCGCAGATACGGGCACATCCGCAAACAAGGCATCGGTACTGTCAAGGCCAATACGGCTTAACATATCCTGGCGGTCAGCCTGGGTCAGAGGAAGGTAGCGCATGGTTCATCAAGCCTTTATTGCACAGAGTATTGCACAGGATATCATCCTGAGCGCAGCGAAGGATCTTTAGGTGTGTGGAGATTCTTCGCTAGACTCAGCATGACAAATCATATTTGCGGGTATTTTAACATGAATAAGATGGGCTATTTTAAGGTATCCAGCAGGGTTTTATAGGCGTCAGCATTCATGAGTGCCTCCAGTTCAACTGGTTTTGTAAGGGTCATCTTAAAAAACCAGGCGGTGGATTCGGCTTTGGTATTCACCAGTGCTGGATTGTCGGCCAGTTCCTGGTTGATCTCGGTTACTGTACCACTCACGGGCGCATAGACTTCACTGGCGGCTTTGACAGACTCCACAACGGCGGCATCCCCTCCCTGGGTAACGGTTTTGCTGATGTCCGGCAACTCGACATACACCACATCACCGAGGGCGTGCTGGGCATAATCGGTAATGCCTACGGTGGCGGTTGTGCCATCCACGTCCAGCCATTCATGGTCTTTGGTATAATAGCGGGTCATTCATTTATCCTTTGTAATAACGATGCGGTACAAACGGCAGTTTAACACGGGTGAGTGGTTGGCTGCGGCCACGTTGTTCCGCAAGCAAAGCACTGTTAAGATGCGCGGTCTGCACATAGCCCATGATGATAGGTTTGCCAAGGGTGGGACTGAAGCCGCCGCTGGTGACAATTCCCACCTGTTCGCCGGCAGTGGTTTTAATAAGTGCTTCTTCCCGTACCGGCGCCTTGCCCTCTACAATCCAGGCGGCACGCTTGATAGCCGGTTTATTGGTCAGTTCCGCCATGATGGTGCCAGCCCCCAGAAAGCTGGGATTATCGCGGCGGTTTTTGCCGATAACCCAGTTCAGATCGGCCTGCACAGGGGTTATCCCTTCATTAAGATCATGGCCATACAGGCACAGACCGGCTTCCAGTCGCAACGTATCGCGGGCACCAAGACCCGCCCATCGGGTGTTGCGTTGCTCCAGCAGAGCTTTGGCAACCGAATTGGCCAGGGGTGCCGGCATGGAGAACTCATAACCATCTTCACCGGTATAACCAGAGCGGGTGGCATAGACATGCATGTTATTAAAGCGCACAACCGCACCAGTCATAAACGTAAGATCGTTCATTTCCGGCCATAGTACAGCAGCAATGCGACTGGCTTCAGGCCCCTGCAAGGCCAGCAGCGCATAAGAATCAAGCGGGGACAGGGTCAATTCAGCGGGCAGGTGTTGGCGGAACACGCTGTAATCAATCAATTTACGTGCTGCATTGACAATTAGCAGCCAGTCATGCTGGCGGCGGTTGATCATCAGATCATCGACAATGCCACCCTTTTCATTCAGTAGGACGCTGTACCGCATCTGGCCAGGCTGCAGGGTACGCACATCTGCCGGCGTGATTTTTTCCAGAAAATTCAGTATCAGATCCAGCGGGCCACTTAACGTTGTCTGCCCCATGTGCGATACATCAAACAGACTGGCCGCAGTGCGGGTATGGGTATGCTCTTCGATAATACCGGTAAACTGTACCGCCATTTCATAGCCCGCAAACGGCACCATGCGGGCACCTGCCTGCTGTTGCAGATTGAAAAGCGGGGTTCTTGCAAGTTCTAATGTCACCGGTTATACCTCGGTTATTAAGGGCTGCAATTTAGCTTGTATGGATAAGCAGTCAACCCATGATTTACAGGATTTCTATGCGTTTCACACAAATGTTGACCGGCCTTGCGATTATCGGCTTTGCCACTGCCAGTGCCGCACAGCCGTATTATTATGACCAGGGTAATCCAGGTGGGTATCCACAGCCACCCGTGGTGCAGCAACAGCCCGGCGGTATGGCTGGCGTGGAAGTGCGCTTAAGCGATCTGGAAAACCAGATTCGGCAGTTGACTGGCCAGGTTGAGCAACAGAATTATACGATCCAGCAGTTACAGCAGCAACTGCAAACTGCCAAAGCCGCCCCCGCCCCAACACCGCCGGTAGCATCGCCACCACCCGCCAATACCCCCCTGCCAGGCTCGCCATTACCGGATGCGGCACCGCAGGCATCGCTGCCTTCTGATCCTGACGGCTTATACAATGCAGCTTTTGGCCGCTTGAAGAATGCGGATTATGAAGGTTCTGCTGAAGGCTTCAGGCAGTTTTTATCTAAAAATTCAGCCCATCCGCTGGCAGGGAATGCCCAGTACTGGTTGGGTGAAACGTATTATGTACGCAAGCAGTATGCCGAAGCTGCCACGGAATTCCTTGCAGGATACCAGAAGTATCCAAAAAACAGCAAGGCACCAGATAATCTCTTGAAGCTGGGGTTATCCCTGGAAGCCCTGAATAGCAAGGATCAGGCCTGCCAGACCTTCAGCCGCCTGCTGTCTGAATACCCCAGCGCGGCACGGGTTGTACAGCAACGTGCCAGTGCGGAAAGAACCAGGCTGGCTTGCAAAAGCTGATCCAGAACGAGCATGTGAAAAGTCCTGGATCCTCGCCTGTGCGGGGAATGCGCTCGGAGTGTACCGCAATACCTTCCGAATCCCCAGCGAAGGCTGGGGTCTATCTTGATACAGACTTGATGTCTGATATTAAAGGCAGCATAAAGCACCTGGCTGTTGCTGTGTCCGGTGGTGCGGACAGCATGGCACTTGCCCTGCTGTTGCATGACTGGTGCAGGCATCGTGGTATTTCGTTAACGGCGTTAACCGTGGATCACGGCTTGCGCCCCAATTCCAGCGATGATGCGGTTTTTGTGGAAAAGATACTGCGCCGCCTTGGCATTCCTGTACACATCCTGACCTGGCAGTGCACTACCAAGGTGACAGGCAATATACAGGCAATGGCCAGGCAGGCGCGGTATCAGTTGCTCACTGACTGGTGTCACGCCCATGACGTCAACGTTTTGTGCACCGGTCATCACCAGAATGACCTGATCGAAACATTTGTCATGCGCCTGCAACGTGGCAGTGGCGTACAGGGTCTGGCCGCTATGCGACCAGAATCTTATATTCATGGAATTAAAGTCTTAAGACCTTTATTAAAGGTAGAACATAAAGAACTGTGCGCCTGGTTGCGCACCAACGACATGCCGTGGCGGGAAGATCCCAGCAACCAGAATACGGACTTTACGCGCGTGAAAGTCCGGCAGGGGTTACAGCAGTGGACACACACCGGCCTGGATCAGAATCGTTTGCTGCTAGCCGCCAACAACCTGCGCCGTGCCGATGATGCCCTGCAGGCGGCGGTGATCCACCACCTGTCTGCAACCTGTCATTTCTTTACTTCTTACATTATCTCTATTGATCAAACTATTGTCAACAATAGTGAAGAAATAATTTTTCGGAGTCTTTCCATCCTGTTGCAGCAGGTGGGTGGACGGGAGCATCCCCCGCGCCTGGAGACGGTGCAGCGGGTTGCCAGGCGGTTACAACAAGGAAAGCCGTGTACGGCGCACGGCTGTATGTTTGTCAAAAAGATGGCTGGCTATGTGCTGTGTCGCGAACCACGCGATGTCGCCGCGCCGGTATTGTTGACACCAGGCCGGAATGTCTGGGATGGACGGGTGGTGGTGCGGGTGGATCAGGCAAGGTTAACGCTGGGGGCGTTAGGTGCGATTGATGCGGCTGCCTTCAAGAAACACAAGGTTCTCTGGCCAGCCTTGCAAAAAATCCCGCACCCGGCGCGATTGACATTGCCAACCTTGCGAAAACACGCTAAAATTTTAGCAATTTTGGGGGCAGGGATACCGGATTTGCACTTGCAGGATTGTGATTACACCCTAGATGTAAGGTATATCTGTCGTCATCGTGCTTTGATTCCGCTGTTGCAAAACATCGAAATAGAGCGATGGGGGTGACGGAAAGTCAGAAGTCGGCAGGACTTACGCAGAATAAACCTTCCTGTCATTCTGAGCGTAGCGAAGAATCTCCTCAATACAAAGAGATCCTTCACTTCGTTCAGGATGACACATCCTGTTTTGCGTAAGTCCTGACCGGAAATCAGAAAACCATCCTGAAGGTTGAATTACCTTTTCATAACAGTACTGCTTAAGGAAAAGAATCAGTGAATAATATCAATAAGAATGTCATGATCTGGGCAGCAATCGCCGTCATTCTGGTGGTGGTGTTTAACGCCATGCAGGATCCGCAGGCGACCAGCTATCCAAGCATGGATTATTCAGATTTTAAAAGCCAGGTCACCGCCGGTAATGTTTCGGAAGTGCTGATTGTCGGTAACAAAGTACTGGGGCGACTCAATGATGCTACCGGCACCAAATTTATGACCTATAATCCTGGCGATATGCAGTTAATTGAGGCGTTGCAGGCCAAAAATGTGCGTATTCGCTCACAGGCGCCAGGGGAGGAAAGTAATTCCTGGTTCAGTATTCTGATTAGCTGGTTCCCCATGCTGTTGTTCATCGGGGTGTGGCTGTATGTGATGCGCCAGATGCAGAGCAGCAGCGGGCGTGCCATGGGTTTTGGTAAATCCCGCGCCAAGATGCTCACCGAAAAGCATGGCCGCATTACCTTTGAAGATGTGGCCGGTATTGACGAAGCCAAGACCGAACTGGAAGAAGTCGTGGAGTTTTTGAAAGATCCACAGAAATTTCAGCGTCTCGGCGGTAAAATTCCAAAGGGTGTTCTGTTGGTGGGTCCTCCGGGCACTGGTAAAACGCTGTTGGCGCGTGCGATTGCTGGTGAAGCAAATGTGCCGTTTTTCACCATTTCCGGATCGGATTTCGTGGAAATGTTTGTCGGGGTTGGTGCCAGCCGCGTGCGGGATATGTTTGAACAGGGCAAGAAAAGTGCGCCGTGCATTATCTTTATTGACGAGATTGACGCCGTAGGGCGGCATCGCGGTGCCGGACTTGGCGGTGGTAACGATGAACGCGAACAGACGCTCAACCAGTTATTGGTGGAAATGGATGGTTTTGAAGCCAGTGAAGGGGTGATCCTGATTGCTGCCACCAACCGGCCTGATGTCCTGGATCCCGCACTGTTGCGCCCAGGTCGTTTTGACCGCCAGGTCGTTGTTCCTAACCCCGATGTCCTGGGGCGTGAAAAAATCCTGCGCGTACACATGAAAAAGCTGCCGCTGGCGGATGATGTGGAACCGAAGATTATTGCCCGTGGTACGCCCGGGTTTTCCGGTGCGGATCTTGCCAACCTCACTAACGAAGCCGCATTGCTGGCCGCCCGTCGCAACCGCCGTACGGTATCCATGCAGGAATTTGAGCAGGCCAAGGACAAGGTAATGATGGGCGCCGAACGGCGTTCCATGGCGATGAGCGAGGAAGAGAAGAAGCTTACCGCCTATCATGAATCCGGCCATGCGATTGTCGCACTCAATTGTCCAGAATCTGATCCTATTCACAAGGCCACCATCATTCCGCGTGGCCGTGCCCTGGGTATGGTGATGCGCCTGCCGGAAGGCGATCGCTATTCCATCACGAAGGCCAAGCTGCATGACGATCTGGCAGTGGCCATGGGTGGGCGTATTGCCGAAGAGTTGATTTTCGGTGCCGAAAAAGTCACCACCGGTGCCAGCAGTGATATCCGCATGGCAACTGATATGGCGCGGCGCATGGTCACTGAGTGGGG
>JANMDF010000252.1:0-1674 GCA_031376145.1 Alphaproteobacteria bacterium | reverse complement strand
AAGCCACACAGGCGGTAGAAGATTTTTTAGCCCTGTTGTTGCGTGTGGCTGAAAAACAGCCGTTTGTTGCGCCAGTCTTCTCACAGCCCAATAAAGCTGGCTTTATTAAAGCGGTTGAGCAGGCAAAGACGTATGTTTTTTCGGGGGATATTTATCAGGCGAATATCGCCACGTTTCTAACATCCCCCCGTGGGTGCAATTCAGCGGAAGGAGCATATGCGATATATCAACACTATAGTCGTCGCAATCCTGCTCCCTACAGTGCGTTTTTTGCGATGCCAGACCTTGCGCTTGTGTCGTGCTCCCCAGAACAATTTCTGGACGTAAGGAACAATGTGGTTAGAACCCGCCCGATTAAGGGCACGCTGCCACGGTTGGCGGACGCCGAGGCGGATAAACAGCAATGTGAGGCGTTGCGTTCTTCTGAAAAAAATCAAGCGGAGAACCTCATGATTGTTGATTTGTTGCGTAATGATCTTTCTCGTGTGTGTGTGCCTGAAAGCGTTGTTGTGGAGAAAATGTTTTGTTTAGAAACATACACGACCGTGCATCATCTTGTTTCAACGGTTAAAGGCGAGCTGGAAGAGGGGAAAACGGCAGTAGACGCCTTGGAAGCAGCCTTCCCGGGCGGGTCTATTACCGGCGCCCCCAAAATCCGCGCCATGCAAATAATTGCGGAATTAGAACAACATCCACGCGGTCCTTATTGTGGCAGTTTGTTGTTCCTTGGCTGTGATGGAACCTTAGATTCCAGCATTCTCATTCGTACGCTGGTCCTATCAGCAGACACCATAACCCTGCATGCCGGATGTGGGATTGTTGCGGATTCTGATCCTGAAACAGAATATATAGAAATGCTGGCGAAAGCGGCGGTTTTTATGGTATAGCCGTTTCAAAACAAAAATGCCGACAAAACATGAGCCTTGCCACCTTCCTGCCGCAACAGACCTTTCACTATGTGTTCCTGCTTGCCAGATTGGGGGGACTGGTGCTGGTTTTGCCAGGATTGAGTGAAAACGCGGTGAGTGTAAGGGCGCGGATCGCCTTTGCCGCCTTGTTTGCAGCTGTGTTGCTGCCGGTGATTGAGGCTCCTAAATTACCAGAAAGCCCCTCTGTTTTGCTATTTTTATTGGCGGGGGAAATTTTTATCGGGCTGTTTTTGGGTCTGCTCGCTAAATTTATCGTCACCGGACTGGATACGGCAGGGATGATTTTGGGGATGCAAACAGGGCTTTCAAACGCCGTGTTATTCAACCCGGCAGCATCAGCGCAAACGGGGCTTTTTAGCGTATTCTTAATGATGATGGGCTTGGCGGTGATTTTTGCCACGAATATGCACCATCTCGCCTTGGCCGCTGTTGTGCAAAGTTACACGCTGATGCCCATGGGCATGAGTGTGCCGGCGGGCGATATTTCAGACTATCTCGTCCATATTGTAAGCGTTTCATTTGCCTTAGGGGTTCAAATTGCAGCGCCTCTGCTGGTAATCGGCTTGGTATTTAACGTAGGTATGGGCATGCTGGCACGACTGATGCCACAACTACAGATTTTCTTTATCGCCACGCCAGCGCAACTTATCTTGGGCTTTCTAGCGGTGATGATGGCGATTGAAGCGGGAATGCAGTTGTTTTCTGCAACCTACCAACAGGAATTGCAAAATTTCATGCAGGTTGG
>JANMDF010000312.1:0-4784 GCA_031376145.1 Alphaproteobacteria bacterium | reverse complement strand
CCAAAATCGCCTGGAAATAACCAAAAACTACTTCCTCTTACCAAGCCAATAACCCTTTAGGCTCTATTGCCCAAAAAATTCCTTGATCCCCTTGTATCACTCACCTTTTGCAGAGGTTCCTAAAGGAACCCAGAATGTACGCGCTGGATCCTGAATAGCTGGGTTTTCTTATCCATTCGCAATGCTCAGGGAGAAAGCTAGCTTTCGGGATGACGAAAGTGATGGGTGGTAAGCGCCGGAAAGAGAATGTGTTGGTTTTCAGAGATGCCCAAAAATTGCTTTTTTCCTGCTGCCTTTTTTACAAGGGCGGATTTGCCCGGCGTCCCGTTACGGTGCTGTACACCAGACTGGCGATGAACAGGACAACGAATACAAACGCCAGAATTTTTGCAACCCCGGCAAAACTGCTGGCCAAACCGCCAAAGCCTAGAAAAGCAGCAATAACGGCGAGGACGAAGAAGGTAATGATGTAATTCAACATAAGGGTATTCCTTTATTTCCGCCACACGGGCTTGCCAAGATTAACGTCACTTTCTTTGGTCAGCGCACCTGCCGCTGCACCGACGGCACCGCCAATGGCAGCGCCCCCCAATGGTGAGCCGCCCACAACTGCACCCGTCACTGCGCCTACGCCTGCACCAATACCGGCACCGCTTAATGCCCTGTCGCCATTAGTGCTGCCACAGGCAGCAAGCAGGGTGCATGTTGCGGTAAGGATAGCCATTTTCTTGCATGTCATTGTCATAAAACCTCCTTTAAGGGGTGTGGTCTTAACCCTAGAAAGAAGCGTACAAGTTTACCGCACGATAAAGACGTTCCGGGATAAAAAAACGATAAAGAGGGAGCCTTAGGCGACCTTAGCAATGGGCGCTGCGTGCTCCATACGATACCCAATGCCTGCCTCTGTGCGGATGATTATAGGCGTGGCGGTGTTTTTTTCCAGTTTTTCCCGAATCTGTCCCATATACACGCGCAAATAGGCAATGTCTTCGCCGTGCGATGCCCCCCACACGGTTTTCAGAATATCCTTATGCAACAGCATTTTACCGCAGTTCACTAGAAAATAGCGCAGCAGGTCATATTCTTTCGGGGTGAAAGACATCAGTGTGTCGCCTAAGAAAACCTCATGCCGCACCAGATCCATGCGTAGCAGACCATTACGCAATTCTGTTTCACCGGTTTCCTGTACCGCTGCGCTGCGCAGGGCAGCATTCATTCTGGCAAGAAGTACATCTGCATTAAAAGGTTTTGTCACATAATCGTTTGCCCCTATATTAAGGGCGGCAATCACGCCTTCATCATCTGATTGCCCGGATAGCACAATAATCGGTACCTGTGACCATTCGCGAAGGGCAGTGATGACCTCCTTACCGTCCATATCCGGCAGGCCTAAATCCAGCAACACTAGGTCAGGCTTTGTGGAAATGCATTGGCGAATGGCCTGCTTGCCGGCGCTGCTTTCCACCACTTTGAAATTTTCCACGTCCAGCAGAATCCGCAGCATTTTGAGCATCTGCGGTTCATCGTCAACGACAAGAATACAGTTTTTCTTCTTATGCATGTGACACCTCAACACGTTGAAGAAATGATAATTTTCATTTTTTTCTGCATACCGCACGTCTTAGCACGTCTTAGTGTTGTTTAGCTACTTCTTTATCCTCTATTCCCGCGAGAGCCGCTCCACTATCTGACAACAATCTGCGTCTTTCCGGAAAAATATACGAATCCAGGGCTTTGTCTTGGAACATGAGCCTGTTATCCGGTGAATCCAGAAAATTCTTGTCAGCAAAATAAGCCTAGATAACGGATATCTCTATCTGGTTGTGATGAAAGCTGGTGTCAAAACAGGCAATATGCGCTATACTTCAGCTGCCACTTTATGCCAGGACTTACGCAAAATAACGATATTTCCGTTTTCCCGGCGGAAGCCGGGATCCAGAACTGTCTGTTTTTTCTGGATCCCGGCATTCAAAGGGAAAACGGATAGTGATGCAAATTGCATCGCTGCGTAAGTCCTGTATACATTTCTATTCTACCCGGCGGGCAAAATCCATTGGGGTGAGGGTGTTGGTGTAAGAGTCGAGTATTTCACGCGCGCTTTCGTCTTTCCACCATGATTGCTGAAGATCGAGGGAGAAGCCGCGCAGCCACTGTTTGCCCGTGGCATCAAACAGAGCAGATTTATAACTGCTGGAGGCCAGTGTTGATGGCCAAAATCATGATTGCACACTGCCTGTACACGGTGCAGTATGATATACTATTTTAACCAGTAAGTGCTAAATTTTTCGATGTCTAGCAATCCTGATGATATGCAAGCTTTACAACAGCGTGTTTTAGTGGCGAGTGTGCTGGAAGCCATGAACGCGGATGATGTGGGTAGAACATTCATGTTCTATATCAACACTTATGGAGTACAAAAAATAGAGCAAGCCTTTTCAGCCTTACGTCCGCGCAATGTCCTGCATGAGATCGTGTCACTGTTAGAACCCAGCCTCCGTAACCCCCTTTTAGAGTCTTGGCTGTCACAAGATGGGATAAATCCTGATATTCTTGACGCGCACGGCAATACGACACTTGGCGCATTGCTGGCAAAAAATCCACGCAATAGCAATGATCTGGCTTTTGCAGTTATGGATACGTTATTACAACATAACGTTGAAACCTCTTTATTGTGTTACGATCCTGAAAACAAGGAACCTGCAAAGCCGATCACATCAAAGGCCGCATTATCACTGTCAATACCGCAGAATACCCTGAAAAAAGTGTTAGAAAAGTCAGGAAACCTGAAGGCGTCTGATTCTGATGGCAATACTATTTTACATGACTTGTATAAAACATTCCACAGCCCAACAATCGTGAGAAACCTGGAGATTGTTACAACACATCTTAAGCCGCCTCTTTTAGAAGAAATGCTGAACACACCACGTGCGGATGGAAAAACAGCACTAAGTGTATACACGCAAGCGAATGTGCATGCCGCTTATATTAAAGATACTCTGATGGAAATGATCAAAAATGGTGCCCATCCATTTACCACATACAGTGGTGCTATCAGGCCATTTGATGACAACATGGCAGATATTTCTGCCAGAATGACCTTTACTATGCTGCCACTCACCGAATACCTGCAAGCGCTGCATAATCAGCAAGTGATAAACAGGGAACAACAGGTTGCATATGAATGCCTGTTACCCAAACTGGCACTCCATCTCAATGTCCACCAGGAATATCAACGGATAATGGCTGGCGTTACATCAGCAAAGTCGACGCAAATTTCGGCACTGCCAATGTTGCTCGCCCTTGGTATAAATCATGTCTGGGGGGAAGGCGAAAACGCCGTACAGATAACCCCGGCAATACTGGCACTTGCGATGCTGAGTGCAAATCAGCGTGTTACAGACTATATTGATAAATATTCATATTATCTGCCAAATCAGCCCATACGTGGTGACAACCAGGATCCTTGTGATTTTCTCCTGCAACATACCCATGTGGAAAACCAGCGCTGGATATACCCGCAGGCTGCGACACCAGCAACGTTTTATGAGGCCATGCAACCGTTTCAGATTGAGCAAAAGATGGTAAGGCATGTTTGGAATATACTCCCACAATATGGCAACATTGAGAGTGTGCGTGAACAGTACCAAGATGTTCGGCGGAAGTTATTATCCCCAACGACAGGGTCACATCCGGCACAACAGTTTATCAATGTGTGTGCGTGGTTAACGTCTATATCTGCAGTTTGTGATTATAATCTCTCACCTTCCAGATACTTGGAGCCTGGCGATCGGCTGGACACGTTAGTAACGACAATGTCCTCTATCAACGGTCTTGATGCTGACCTCACCGATGTTATTGAGGTTTTACAGGCGGTAAACCTGCAGCAAACCATTCAAGCAACATTGGCATTGCCAGCGGATGTACAGCAATGCTTGGTAACTTTAGACATGCCCAGGTATAGGGATAACAGGCAACAAGCAGAGGCGCAGCAGTTCTGGGAAAAAGTTCAGATGCAATGTGTTGATAGTACATTATTAGAGCGTCAGCGTAGTTGAGTTTTTATGGGCTTCCTCTATGAACCGTCTCTCTGAAGAGCAAAGCAACGAAGCAATCCAGAAGTGGAAAGGCGGCACACCATAAAATAATTTTTCGGAAAGGCTTTAATAATAAACTGCATATATGGTAATATAATTACCTGAGTGCGAACATAAATAACAAGAGAGTCCTATGCCCGAAATTACGTCCCTGTGCGTCTACTGCGGATCCAGCACACCGAAGAATACCAAACACAGCGATGCTGCAAAACAACTGGGTAAAATTCTGCTGGAAGATAACGTCAGCCTTGTATACGGCGGTGCCCGTGTTGGCCTGATGGGCATGGTTGCTGATTCCGTACTGGAAGGTGGCGGTAAGGTTATTGGTATTATTCCCGAACATTTACAGAAATACGAAGTCGGCCACAGCGGCGTAACCAAACTGCACATTGTTGAAAACATGCATGTGCGCAAAATGATGATGTTTGATTATTCTGATGCCTTTGTGGCGTTGCCAGGCGGTTACGGTACGCTGGATGAGCTGTTTGAAATGCTTACCTGGCGACAGTTGAAGATGCATGATAAGCCACTGGTGCTGGTTGATATTGATGGATATTGGCAGCCACTGCGCACTTTGCTGGATCATATCGTTGATAACGGGTATGCCAGACCGGAAACCAAGGGGTTGCTGACTATTGTTGAGCGCGTGGAGGACGTATTGCCCGCCATTAAATCGATGTCTGAGCCAAT
>JANMDF010000309.1:0-5138 GCA_031376145.1 Alphaproteobacteria bacterium | reverse complement strand
TTCTCCCTCTCCCTTTCAGGGAGAGGGCGGGGTGAGGGGTTGTAATCATTCACCTGTATTATCACAACGGTCTGGCGATACGCTTCAGCATCATCCTGGCCGTTGGCCAGTTATATATCTGTTGTGGTGGTATGCTCATGTATGCTGTCCAGCTATCTGCCTGTAACTGCCAGTGTGTTTGACAGAGATTATTATTGCATACGAAAATCACTGGCTCTCCCTGACGGGTATCGATGACATAAAAAATATCGGTACTGGTAAGCGATGCAACCTTACTGATAGTATGATCGGGAAATTTTTCAGTGCCGGTTTTTTCAAGAGTTATATCATGCACAATATCATTAATCTGCAATGGTGCAGCACCATAAGGAGCCAGAGAAATATCGGCGGCAGTGTTATCCTGGCTGGATAGATACCGCAACAGCTTCCATCCCCGCAACGGCAGCCCTGTTGTCATATCAAACGATACATAAACGCGACGTTGATTTTGCGTATTCGCTTTGCGAATACTAACGATATAGCGGCTATCTACTTGTAATTCCTTGCCAAAAAAATTTACCACATGGGATGATGGTTGTGTCGCTGGTGGTGCTGGTGTATCCAATGCCATGCGCACGGCCTCCTGTACAAAAACAGCGGGGCGTATATCGCCACGAAATTGATAATTCAGGTATGTGACAAAGCCTGTAAACGCCAGCACTGCCATCACAACAATCATGATGCCAGCCAGCATTTCAATGCATATCCACAACCCACGCAGGGCAACAAGTCCTTCTTGCGGAATCGCTACCTTATACTTTGCCAGCCCCTTTTCAGCAGCAACAGCTGCCGGGTCTGCAATCATTGGATTGTGGTACAGAAGATGGCGATCAAACTGCATGAACAAATCTTAAAGAGTTTTCGTTTTAAAATGTCTGGATCTTGTGATAGAGTGCAGCAATAACGTTAAAAGCACGTTAAAAGATATTAACATTTTATTTATTTACAGGATTGACGATGACTGAACCCGCTCTGCAGATTGTTGCCGCCGAAGCCGTGCGCTTATTGAATACAGATCAGCTTGTTACGCTTTTAAAAAGCTATGACCACATTCAGGTTCTGGCCACAGCGATGGAACTGATGCAGCAGAATCAACTGATGGAACTTGCCGTGGGCGTTGCCGCCAGTGAGATCCGCGAAAAGAAAATCCGGCTTCACGTTGACACACAACAGATTGAAGCAGGGATTCTGGACTATACTTTAAGTGGACAGTCAGACTATCTCAATCTGATTGCGGATCACATGGCAAGCAATGCTGCTGAATATGCTGATCCAGCCAACCCTTTTTCTGAAGCCATGAAAGAACCCCGGTTTCATTCTGTAGGGGCGACGATTACTGCCGCGCAAATGGTGGCGGATCAGATCGGTGATGAAAAAGCCGCGCCCATTCTGGAACAAGGTCAGCAACTGGCCAATCTGGAACTTGGCACAAAAGATCGCGCCGAAGCTACCAAAGAATTTCTTGATAATTTGTTCGCATTCCTGGATGATGCCTTGTAAACAAGGTTGCTGTCATCCTGAGTATCGCGAAGGATCTTGAGCCTGTATACTGCTCACTGGGGATAAGTTCCGTGTAAGCTTACCACAGAGAGTACTTTATTAATAAAAACAATTCGTGCGGGCAGAGTTATGCGCAATATTCCCAATATGCTGACCAATGCACGGGTCTTAAGTGCGCCGTTGCTGTTTGTGCTTTTAGTGATTCCACCAGAAACATTCAGCTTGCCCGCGTGGATTGCGTTCGGCGTTTTTGTGTTTGCCTCACTCACAGATTTCTTTGATGGCTGGCTGGCCAGACGTCTGCACCAGGAATCGGCCTACGGTGCCATGCTGGATCCTATTGCCGATAAATTACTGACGGCAACCGTCATTATTGTTCTTTCTGCCCAGGGTGTTTTTAATGAACTGGCGGCCATGCTGTCGGTCTGGGTGATTATCCTGCGTGAGTTGTTTGTGGCTGGACTGCGGGAATACCTGGGTAACAAGCATATTTACCTGAAGGTATCCAAGTTGGCAAAAATAAAGACAGCGGCGCAATTTATTGCGCTGGCATTCTACCTGTATATTTATGCAGATTTTCCGCCGTCACCGTTACAGTTGTTGATGGGTAACATTCTGCTGGCACTGGCTGCTGTATTGACCGTCATTACGGGGCTGCACTACTGGAATGCGGTTAAAGATGTGGTACACCCAAAATGAATTTTGCTGATTTATACGGTCTGGCCGAAGGGTTACTGCCTGTTGCCTACAAGGCTGGAAAAGCAATCATGCCATATTATCAGGGTGCCGTAGATACTATTACCAAGCAGGATGGTTCACCAACAACCCTTGCCGATCAGGCTGCTGAAGAAATTATAATCACAGCCTTACGCGATATGGCACCTGCCATTCCTGTTGTTGCCGAAGAGGCCACAGAAAAACAAGGGCTTCCCGCGTATGCCGGCAAAATGTTCTGGCTGGTGGATCCATTAGACGGCACCAAAGAATTCCTGCGCAAACATCCGGAATTTACGGTCAATATTGGCCTTATCTTGAATGGTAGCCCGGTACTGGGGTTGATTTATGCACCTGCATTAGAGGTTTTGTATTGTGGTTACGCAGACCAGGCCTTTAAACTGGAAGACAGCGGATTGCGCCAGCGTCTGCAGCCAACAGCAGCAGTCAGTGCCGCTGGACTGCATCTGGTATGCAGCAAATCGCACCATGCCCCCCAGGATCATATGATCCGAGACAGCCATGTCTCTGTTCAAAGCCAGCAGGCCGTGGGAAGCTCTCTGAAATTCTGTTATATTGCCGAAGGCAGGGCAGATATGTATCCCAGAACTGGCCGCACCATGGAATGGGATACGGCAGCGGGTGATGCGATTGTCCGTGCAACGGGCGGTGAAGTGTTAACGGCAGATGGTCAGCAGCTTCTGTATGGTAAGGAGGGCTTTGCGAATCCCGGTTTTACCGTTTACCGAAACGGGGTGCGGCGCGCAACAGGCATTATGTACGCACAATAAGACTTCTTGCAAAAGAGGTTTTGGCGGACGTCTGCGGTGTCACGTCCATGCTCGAATCCGCACGTACGACACTGTACGCTTACGGTTCTGTGCGTGGACGTTCCTACCAGCCGCCTCCCCAAAACCACTTGCAAGAAGCCTAATAAAAAACGGGGGCGATGCTTCTGCTGTGGATTTTCGTAATATCCGCCTTGACACTGGGTATTTGAAATGTATAAGAGACCCCTCTTGAACGGTGATTTATGAAGACATTTTCAGCAAAACCAGCAGATCTGCAGCCGGAATGGCTGCTCATTGATGCGAATAATCTGGTGCTTGGCCGCCTGGCGAGCCATATCGCCCGTCTGGTGCGCGGCAAACACAAGCCTATGTTTACACCCCACATGAACTGTGGCGATAAAGTTATTGTGATTAATGCTGAAAAAGTTGCGACGACAGGCAACAAGCTGCTGCAGAACAAGTTTTTCTGGCATACGGGCTACATCGGCGGCATTAAAGAACGCACCTGGGAGAAAATCCTGAGCAGCAAACATCCTGAAGAACTGTTGATTAATGCGGTGCGCCGCATGCTGCCGAAAGACAGTCCCCTGGCACGTGACCAACTCGCGCATAATCTGTTTATCTATGCGGGTTCAGAGCATCCCCATCAGGCACAGCAGCCAAAGACTATAGATATTACAACCCTTAACAATAAAATCTTAAAACGAGACACGAACAATGGTTGAACGTAAATCCCCTGGTGGAAACCGCACCTCTTCTGGTGCATCTGGTGGCGGTAATGATCGTCGCCCTGGTGGCGGCGGTGGTCGTGATCGTCGGCCACCACAGGCACCGGCGACGCCGGCCTTTCGTGGGTTGAAAAGTTTACGTGCCCCTGTCGGCAGCCGGAACGTTACCGATGTGCTGGTCAGCAATAAGGAGCCACGCATTGACAAACTGGGACGTTCCTATGCAACGGGGCGTCGCAAAGATGCTGTTGCCCGGGTTTGGATCAAACCTGGCAAAGGCAAGTTTATTGTTAATGGTCGTGATGGACAGGCATATTTTGCCCGTCCGGTGTTGTGGATGCTCTTAAATCAACCATTCCAGACAGCCCAGCGTGATGGCCAGTTTGATGTGATGTGCACCGTTGAAGGCGGCGGCTTATCAGGTCAGGCCGGTGCCGTGCGCCATGGTATCAGCCGTGCGTTGACGTACTTTGAACCAGGCTTACGCCCAGCCTTGAAAACCGGTGGTTTCCTGACGCGTGACAGCCGTATTGTTGAACGCAAGAAGTATGGTCGTGCCAAAGCCCGCCGCAGCTTCCAGTTCTCGAAACGTTAATTTCCAAGACTACCCGGAACGGCACTGCTCTTGTTCAGGGGCGTTATTGCGGATATTCATTTTGTAATAACGCTGGGGCTTACCTCATATGGCAGCCAAGGCATTTCAGATATAGCTGAATGGATATTATACAATCAGCAGGGCGATTTAAAAGTTGTTTTTTGGCTGGATTGCTTCGGCTTACGCCTCGCAATGACGAATGACATGTCATTGCGAGCCATGCCTTCAGCAGGCATAGCCTGCCAGGCGAGGCGTGGCAATCCAGACTTTTAAATCGCCATGTACAATCAGGCACACAGCAACCATCACCCTGCCCTCTCCCCCCTGCGGAGAGGGTTGGGTGAGGGGCTATTTACATCATTCTATAGAACGCGTACAATAAAAGAATTGAAATAAATACCAATGCAGCAACATACCGCGTCTTACCGGAACCCTATGTTGCCCAAATCTATGATTTGGTTGCAACATAGAGGTATCCGGTATCCAGACTTAACTTGCCAACAAGAATTTTCTAGATTCCGGATAACAGGCTCATTATCCAGGGCAAAGCCCTGGATAATGAGCCTGTTATCCGGAAAGACGCTGATGCGTACCGGACAGTAAATTTCCCCAAAAAACTTGCCTGAATTATTTTATTGGACGTCCTCTATAGGAACCTCTGCAAAAGGTGAGTGATACAAGGGGATCAAGGAATTTTTTGGGCAATAGAGCCTAAAGGGTTATTGGCTTGGTAAGAGGAAGTAGTTTTTGGTTATTTCCAGGCGATTTTGG
>JANMDF010000206.1:0-7843 GCA_031376145.1 Alphaproteobacteria bacterium | reverse complement strand
CCGCAATCCTGACCAGACAGGCGCACGGGAGACCCTTCCGCCATTAATGTGCCAAAGGCCAGGGCTTCGGCGGTTGCCCAGTCAATACCGGCACCGGTATCCAGCATTTTCTGCTTGGCTTCCAACTGGCGGCGGATTTTGGGATTGAGATCAAAGCCATCCGGCACGACACACAGACGATCGCCAACCTGTTTGAGTAAATCCATGCTGACGGCGGTGTTGCCACGCCGTTCTTCTTCACTGGCGGTGGTCAGGCCTGACCAGACGCCTTCCAGCCAGTCGGCTTTGTTAGGCTTATAGGTTTTACTGGCTTCAAAATCCCGCTCCAGTTGCGATGTAAAATCATCAACAAGGGCTTGTACCTCTTTTGCATTCAGGGTGCCTTCTTTCGCCAGGGCGTCTGCATAAACCGCACGGGTTGTCGGTTGCTTGGCAATCGCCGCATACATCCGCGGCTGGGTGAACGCGGGTTCGTCACTCTCGTTATGCCCAAAACGGCGGTAACAGATGATATCTACCACCACATCCTTATGGAACAACTGCCGGTATTCGGTGGCCAGACGCGACACCCAGCATACAGCCTCTGGATCATCGCCATTCACATGGAAAATCGGGCTTTGGATCATGCGTGCCACGTCCGTGCTGTAGGGCGAGGAACGGGCGTTGGCAGGACTGGTGGTAAAACCAATCTGGTTATTAATAATAAAGTGAATAGTGCCGCCGGTGCGATAGCCTTTCAACTCTGACAAGCCAAGGGTTTCAGCAACAAGACCCTGACCGGCAAAAGCGGCATCACCATGCAGCAGGACGCCCATGACTGTACTGCGGGTAGTATCTTTCAACTGATCCTGTTTGGCGCGTACTTTACCCACAACCACCGGATCAACTGCTTCGAGGTGGGAAGGGTTAGGGTTCAATGACAAGTGGACTTTTGCGCCATCAATGTCACGATCATTGCTGGTACCCAGGTGATACTTCACATCACCGGAACCCTGCACGTCTTCTGGTTTGGCGGATACGCCTTGAAACTCTGAAAAAATGGCTGAAAAAGACTTGCCCAGAACGTTAGCGAGAACATTCAAGCGGCCACGGTGTGCCATACCAAAAATAATTTCCCGTACGCCCATGCCGGCGGCGACATGAATCATCTCTTCCAGGGCGGCAATGGTGCTTTCGCCACCATCCAGCCCGAAACGTTTGGTGCCGACATATTTTTTATGCAGGAACTGTTCAAAAACCTCCGCCTTGGTGATATTATTCAGAATAGCTTTTTTCTGTTTTTTATCAAAGAAGTTGTGAAACTGTTTACCCTCAATGCGTTCCTGCAGCCAGGATTTGGCTTCCGGATCCTGCATGTGCATGAATTCAAAGCCAATTTTTCCGGCATACGTCTGCTGTAACGTTGCCACAATCTGCCGCAGGGTGGGCTGTTCCAGACCAAGCACACGATCAATATAGATGCGTTGATCAAGATCAGCATCACTGAAGCCATAGGTTTTATAGTCCAGCTCTGGATGCGGCTCCCGTTTGGTCAAGTTCAGGGGATCCAGGCTAGCTTCAAGGTGGCCGCGCACGCGGTAGGCGCGAATCAGCATCAGGGCGCGAATGGAGTTAAGGCGGATCTGCTGCACCTGTTCGGGGCTGAAGCCGCCGGATACGGTTGCCACGTCAGCAGCGGGCTTGTTTTTGCTGGTTTTGGCAGAGGCTGGAGTAGGGATGTCAAGATCAGCATCATAAGCAATAATAGGATTTCCAGCCCAGCTGGCACCGGTCAAATCGTTACTGTTGGATACATTGCCAGCCATATCGGCAAAATATGCCTGCCATTCGGCACTGACGCTGGCGGGACTGCGGGTGTATTGGTCGTATAAACCTGCGATGTAGCTTAAAGCACTTGGGTCTAAGGAACGTGTATCATTCAGATCAAAAAGGGGTTGTGACATATAATCCCTGTCCTGGTGTGTGCGGTAGTATCTAGGATAAACCAATTATAGCAATTACCGTTGCTATGCAAGATTCGGATTGCAGCGGTGGGTGTAAAAAATGGTGAAAATTACGCTATTTCGGGGGTAAGCCTGCGCGGCGTTTGAGCGTCTGATCGTACATCCTGGATGTGCACGCACTCATAGATTTCTTTTATATTTCTGATGATTGACATGCCCCCAATTTTTCCTGGAAGCCGAGGAGTGGGATATACAGCAGTTGCCATTATTACTAGAATATAGTAGAATAATAGAATGATGATAAAAGAGGATTTTTTTATGAGTGGCACGACCAGCATCAATCTAGGCGACCATTTCACGGGCTTTTTATCCCATCTTACCGAGAATGGCCGTTATGGTTCTGTCAGTGAAGCCGTGCGGGCAGCATTACGGTTGCTGGAACAGGAAGAGGCAAAATACGAGGCTTTAATGGATGCTCTGGAAGAGGGCGAGGCCAGCGGCGAAAGCAAGATGTCTTTTGACGAGATTGTTGTACACGCAAAAGCGGAATTTCATGCAGGCTAAATATACCAAATCAAAGCGTGCCGATCACGACATTAAGCATATCATTATCAACAGTATGGCGGATTTTGGCGAGGTGCAAACGGATAAATATATGCAGGGTTTTGAAAGTGCCTTGTGTGAACTTGCAGCAATGCCCAACAAGGGGCGAGTTTTTGTTAGTGACCGAACAGCGCAGGAGTATTTACGCTATCGCTATGTTAGTCATGTTATATATTATCGCAAACGGCAGGATGATATTTTCATCGTGCGCATCCTTCATGAGAAAATGCTTCCCAAGAACCATCTGTGAACCGTTTTATATTCCCCAACTTATGGGTGGGGTGCGGAGAAAAGCGGCCACAAACCTCAGAAAGTCTTGTTTTGAGGCGTGCGGCGTTTGAGCGTCTTTTTCTAGACGGGGTCATGCTTCCCTTTTCGTACCACTATGCTATGACTTGGTAGAATTATCATGCTTCATAGTTAAGGTCATAGCTTCCCTTTTCGTACCACTATGCTATGACTGATTGCGGATAATGCACTGTAACTATTGCTGAAACAGAAGGGGGGTCAGAACAGCAGCAATTGTTCCGGCCCCTTTTTTTCTGGCTCTTTCACTGTGCCCAGCAAGATTTTCATCCGCCCGTATTGCTGTTCGGTGACCTGCAGGGCGCGGATGCTGCCCTGATGGGGCAGCACGGACTGCAGGCGTTTCAAATGTTTGTCCACGCGTTCCTGACCGTTGCATACCCGCGCATATACCGAAAATTGCAGCATCACATAGCCATCTTTCAGCAGAAAATTGCGAAAGCGCGTGGCGGTGCGGCGCTGTTCCTTGCTGGTGACCGGCAAATCAAAAAACACCATCAGCCACATATATTTATCGCCCCCCGCTGGCATTACGGCAACACAGGTAACAGCAGGGAGGTGCTGTTTTTCATGGTGGCAGTGCTGAGGCTGGCCACCATCGTATCCACCGCATTGAGGAAACTACGGGTTTGTTTGCCGAGGGTGACCTGTTGTGTCAGCACACGCAGCAAAGCCGTGCGGTGTTCTTTTTCCAGGGTTGGTGCTTCTCCCAGCCCTGCATCATAAACAATTTTATCAACGAACGGGCGCCATGGCTCTATCAGATCATCTGCCAGGTTAAAGGCATTGAGGGCGTTGTCGTGAAAAATACCAAAACAGGGCAGAAAACCGTAAGCAACCAGGGCGCGTGCAATGCTGGCACGCACCACGGCGTACCCATAATTGAGGGCGGCATTGCGCGTGTCACTTTCATTGTCACGCGCAAAAGCAGCCCCAAATAATGCAGGAAAATAGCTTCTGGCGGCGAAGGCTTCATGATGGTCGGCATCCAGCGGCTTCACCCGTTTTGCCATGGCCGAGAGAGCAGTCGCTGCAGGGCTACCTGCATAGGATAGCACCGCCGCCTGATTGGTGATTTTCTGGCGGATGATCTGCTGCCACAGTACCCCGCGCCAGTCTGGCATCCATGCCACCTGGTGGCGGGCAACGCCTGCCTGGCGTGTATGGGTGTGAAAGGGGAGGTACATCCCAACCGGCGTATGTGTGGCATCGCACACGATCACCATCGTGCCGTGTACTGCTGCCTTGGCCAGCAGGCTGGTGGACAGGGTGGACTGGTGCGACTCTAAAATAATCGCCGCCACATCTTCCAGGGCAACAGTATATTCTGCCGCGTCTTGCTTAAGATGAAGCTGGCTCTGTTTCAGCGAGAGGTGCGCCTTTTGGCTTACGGCGACGATGCGCCAGCTCATGCCGCTTTTCCTTTTTGATTAACGTGCGGTTACCGAAATAGTCCACACTGTATTTCTCAAAGGTTGCCAATGTTTTAACGCCAATACTTTCTTTGTACTTTTCAGGATTTCCATCGTGATGTTTAAGATTGATTTGTGCATTTGAACGGTGCGCTCCGTCGTAATATCCCTCTATAATGTCGCCTTTTGCTGTTGTTAGTCTCACAACATCATTTTTGTAGAGGTGGAATAAGAACTGAAAATCTCCATTAATATCCAACCACTCACTTTCTTTTTTCCCCGGCACCATCAACTTATTCGGCAATGTAGCTTTCACATAATCCGCCACATAGATGGGGCAGAGATAATACTCTAACTTACCTTTTTTCTTTGGGTGCTCCTTAGTGAATACATCCACCCGCACCATGCCGCCATTGCTGGCAAGCCCGCCGTTAATGGCAATGCCGCTGGCTTCACTGCTGATAAGTTTTAGGGAGGTGATGCGGGGGGCTTTTGCCGCCCATGTTTCTTTGAGGTATTCATGGAAAGCAGGCTCCGCAAAGGCAACTTCTGGTTTGTCGTTGTGCGCTTCCAATCGTGCTTTCAGCACCTGATAGAGTTTGTTGTTCCGCACGTCTTTTTCTACCATGCGTTCCAGCGTTTTAAGATTAATGGTGGTGATGCGTTTTGTTTCCACCACACCTAAGCCCCTGTCGCGCCTGTCACTACGGATAGTTTCCTCATGCGCTGCCCCTGTTACCTTGCGGCTAGGCTGGCGGCTTACAAACAGACTATCTAGCTTGTTTTTCACATCATCACGGAAGGTTTCCCACGGTTTTTCAAAATGGATTTTTGCGCCGCCTTGGGTGCGTTGAAATCTGTTCCATTCGCTCATTTTCTGCACCATACTTTCACTTGTGCAGGCAATCACGATTGCATCAAGCGCATGATGGGTGTCACTTTCGCCACGATTTTTAAGACTTCCCAAGCCCCAAATGCCCCGCAAATGCGATGTGATTTTACCATTCGTGACATGAACAGGTTTTTTAATGTGGGCAGGAAAAGCAAGATGTGTTTCAATATGCTTTTTCAATAACGCGCCAATATAGCGCGTGTCGGTTAAATGCCGTGCTTTCCAGCCATCTTGTTTGTCGGCATAATCCACCATCAAGAACCGTTCACGTTTCGGCTTAGGCAAACGTTCGGCGAATACTTCCAGTGTGCGCCAATGGTCGCCGCTATTGCCCCATGCTTCATGCGGAGTGTTATTAGCTTTTTTCTGGTCTTCTGTTGTGAAACACAACACCTTGTTCATGTAACTGTCGTCAAAACTACGGCTTTGGGGGAGAATATGGTCAATTTCTAAAAGCTGTGGATTTTTGAGCATATCAACGGTGATGGGTTTATCACTGTAGGCACAGCGTTGCCCTTGTTCCTGCCACAAACGATATTTGAGCAGTTCCGTGCCATTTACCTCACGCCCAAACAATTCTTCAAGATGCGCTTTTTGCGAAGCTTTCCGCTCCTCATTCGCTTTATTTTCGCGTTCC
Organism: Alphaproteobacteria bacterium; assembly: GCA_031376145.1. Lineage (GTDB taxonomy): Bacteria > Pseudomonadota > Alphaproteobacteria > JAJTHO01 > CANGXP01 > JANMDF01. The sequence goes on along the minus strand of JANMDF010000206.1, from coordinate 2,050 downwards.
ATCTTTTTGCGTTCGTCAAAATCACGCGATAAATCTCGTGCCAGTTCAATCACGATATGCTCAGGCATGCCATGTTTCGCAATAATCGCATTCAGCACCTTGCGTGCTTGTGCCATTGCTCGCGCAACAAGCGGATTAGTAATGGCATCAATGGGCGGCAGTTTATTCTTCTCGCCCTTTATGAGGTTTTTATTGAAGGTATAGCCTGCTGCTTCCACCGCATCATTGTACAACATTCCATGCCGCATCAGGGGCATAATTTTACCAATAGCCTTCACACTCAGGCTGATGTGTTTGGTAAAAATATCTGTTTTACCAAGGCACTTTTCTATCGTTTCCGGCGTAAGGTTTAATGCCGCAAGCTCTTTGCGGATTTTCTCAGGGTCTTGCTGCGTGGTCAGCACCCATGCGATTTTGTCAAATAATATCGCGGCTTTTTCATCTTCCAAAGGTTTTAAGCCCGTTGCCTCCATCAAGGCTTTTGTGCCTGTGAATTTAGAAAATTCTCTCTCTTCACTTGATTTTCTTAAACTATCCCAATCGTCTTTTGCACCTTTTTTGGTTTGCCGATAACTGACGGTGTTAAAGCGGGTTGTATCGGGCATATTCAGCAATTTGCGAATTTGTCCAAAAGTGGTTTTACTGTGGGTGAACAGGTGCTCTAAAACTTTCTGCTCATCGTCAGGTGTCAGTCGCGTATCGGGAAGACGCGGATCCAGCAGTTTTAATTTCCGCAACGCGCTATACAGTAGAAACATTTCACTGCTGAAAGACAGTTTCGGGGCGCGGGGTTCTTTTGGTTCATGTTCACACTTGCCGACCATCTTTGCACTGCTTTGCAGCGGGCGTTGGGTAAAGGCTTTTTCTAGATATGTTGCTTCAATATCGGTTGTTGCAACCGGATTGCCCAACTTTCGTTGGTTTGCAAAAAGTTTGGCTACTTCTTCCGTCAAAAATTTTCGTAGCGGCGTGTGGTCGTACTGCCCGTTACCGTTACGGACTTTTTCGCCTTGGCTATATTGGCTTGCAAAGTATGCCCCAATAGTGGTGGCGTTTGTAAACGTCCACGCTTCTTCCAGTTTTTTTGTACCCTCCAGCAGCTTCTTGCCTTCTGTATCATTCTGCTTGTTTGTCTGCATTTTTGCTATTTGACTGAAAACCCCGCCGCTTTGCGATATGTAGCAACACCCGCGCCCATTCTTCTTTGTTAAGCAAGCGGTTCAATCCCTCGGCGCGTAATTCCCATGGGGATTTATCAAAATGTGTATCGGGCTGTATTTGGGGTATCTGTAACAGCTCTCGAATCTGATGCAGGCGATAACCACGGCGGCGGATAACGCGGCGCAATGCTCTTTTCTCACGGCGCGGGGCGGCTAGCGAAGCACCATCCTTAGGGTTTTCGGCCACCTCAAAAATATGACTATTCGCATCCAATAATGCGCCATTGCTGATAACAGCATAGCCCAATGAATTAATCCCCACATCAAGCCCGATACGCATAGGTCATGCTCCTTTTGCAATTTGCGCTTGCACTTAAACAGAAAAAGTTTTAGCCGTAAATCATCATGGTATAGTGGTACGAAAACGTTGCTGTGATAAAATTAAAACGGATGTGGCATCTCAGTGGTGAAACACCCACATAAATTGCAGAGCTCTGCCCTTCCACTTTATATCTCTACGGCAGAATAAAAAACGATTTAACGCGACAGTTTTTGCTGTTTTATAAATGGCGGTGTGGTGCTCGTTGGGTGATAATATATCTCGGCTAGGATGAATACTTCTAAAAATCAGGCATTTCTGATATTTCTTGCGTAGCCCGCTGCTAATCAACTGGATAAAGCCGTCAAAAGAAGCGTTATGGCTCTTGAAAGGAATCAACCTCATGGAACATACACCGATTAACCATCTTGATCAAATTTTAGTAGGCCAGCGGCTTCGCGTTTCCGTCCGCACTCTGGAACGCTGGCGCTGGCTTGGCATGGGGCCGCGCTTTTTGAAAGTGCCGGATTAGTGCTTTTAGGTAAATTGCGATTCATAATAAATATCCTCA
>JANMDF010000195.1:0-8685 GCA_031376145.1 Alphaproteobacteria bacterium | reverse complement strand
CAATTGTGCAGCGGCAACCTCCAGCAAAGACAATTGTTGTTCACGACCACTGGTGTGCAGATTTTGTAGCGTTGCTGACCCTACACCACGTTTGGGCGTGTTAATTACCCGCTCAAAGGCCAGGTCATCTTTGGGTTGATAAATCAGGCGCAGATAGGCCAGCGCATCACGGATTTCGAGGCGTTCATAAAATCGAAGGCCGCCGACAACGCGGTACGGCACACCAATGGTGAGCAGCCGTTCTTCAAACTCCCGCGTCTGATACCCCGCCCGCACCAGAATCGCCATATCCTGCAAGCTGATGTTGCGGTACTGCAGAGCTTCGATTTCGTCACCCACCCGCCGGGCTTCATCACTGCCATCACAGCAGGAGATCACTTTCACCGGCTCCCCCAGATCGGTTTCCGTCCACAACGTTTTGCCCAAACGTCCGGTATTATGGGCAATAACCGCTCCCGCCGCGCCTAGAATGTGCGGTGTGGAGCGATAATTCTGCTCCAGCCGGATAATCGTTGCGCCTGGGAAATCCTTGTCAAACTTCAGGATGTTTTCAACTTCCGCCCCGCGCCAGCCGTAAATGGACTGGTCATCATCCCCCACACAGGTAATGTTACCATGCCCCTGTGCCAGCAGGCGCAACCACAGGTATTGTGCCACGTTGGTATCCTGGTACTCGTCCACCAGGATATAGCGGAATTGCTGTTGATAATGATGCAGCACATCGGCATGCTGTTTGAACAGTGACACACAATGCAGCAGCAGATCGCCAAAATCCATGGCATTCAGCTGTGCCAGACGTTCCTGATAGGCGCGGTATAATCTCCGCCCCTGGCCATGCAGGGCTTTTTCGGCATCATCCGCCGGCACCTGTTGCGGCAGCCATGCCTTGTCTTTCCAGCGTTGTATTACCGCTGATACCAGGCGCGGCGGGTAGTGTTTTTCATCCAGATGATCGGCCTGCAGAATCTGCTTAATCAGGCGGATCTGATCATCGGTATCCAGAATGACAAAATCATTGGAAAAGCTGAGCCGTTCGGCATAACGCCGCAGGATTTTCACACACAGGGAATGGAACGTGCCCATCCAGATGCTTTCGGCTTTGGCACCGGCCAGATGCACCACCCGTTCTTTCATCTCACGGGCGGCCTTGTTGGTGAAGGTTACCGCCAGCAGTTCGTGCGGTCTCGCCGCACCGGTGGCCATCAGCCAGGCCAGACGGCTGGTCAGCACCCGTGTTTTTCCGGTACCCGCACCCGCAAGCACCAGCAATGCGCCGCTTCCAGCCTCAACTGCCGCACGCTGCGGCGTGTTTAATCCCTCAAACAAGCGGGTCAGGTCAGTGGCGGGGGCAAGATCAAGGGCGGTGGACATGCTGCATGGTATAGGGAATTATTTGTGCATAAACAAGCCGTGTGTGCGATAGATCACATACGCAAGGTGCGTTTCAGCACATAATGCCTTCATGCAGTGTCATACACAACGATTTTTAGGAACAGCCCTGGGCGTCTTAACCGCGATGTTTCCTGTTGTAACAATAGCTCAGGAAGCGGAGATGGGGATACGTGCAGAAGCTGCACAGCAAATAGATGCAGTTCGCTTGATTGCCAGTGATCTGGCCAGATGCCCAACGCCATTTTCAACAGAATTGCTGCCAGCGCACTATCAAACTCTTCAAGGAGAACTTCAGCCAGGCTTTGTTATGCCGTTAAATACGTCGTTTACAGAATTGACCGGCGAACTTTTCCGCAACAACCGGCTGATCACCATTGGCGAACGGCACGACATTCTTCAAACACGCAACGCCGTCATTCAGGCAATGCCGGATTTATATAAACAGGGCGTACGCACCCTGTACCTGGAAACATCTACGATCATGCAACCGGTTATTGATATACTGCAAAAATACCCGAATAAAAACAAGCTGCGATTACTGGCAAAAGATGCTCTCAGTATTCGAGGGGGATTTGCGCCAAATACTTATATTAACCTGATTACCGCCGCCGCCAGCAATAACATACGGGTTAAAGCCTATGATGTAGATACGGACATTGTTGCGCTGGCCTTAAAACGCACCTCCGTCGTGACCGACCCTGTGAATATGGAAGTCCGTAATCGTTACCAGGTGCAGACCATTGCTGCCGATGTATTGTTACAAAAACAACAGGAACGAGGGCTTATATTGGTTGGACGTTCCCACCTGGGGCAAACCAATATATCAAACCCAGCGTTCTGCAGTCAGGGTATTGATGTAACACTGGGTGCGCCATCCATAAGCCTTTCAGATAACCGCGAGCGTAAGAATGCGCCTGGAGTATACCTTGTCCATCATACAGAACCAACGGAACCATTTGATTTTCGGGTTATACTATTTCCTGGGCTACACAACCCGCTGCCGGAAAAGCAAAAACAATGAACTGGCACTGTTTGCCGCAATTCATCCCGTTATAGTTATAACTCAATGATTATACAATGACGCATAGAGATTGCTATATTAATTATATTGGATTTCACTGCCAATATTGATTAACTGTACTCGCTACGACTTACGCGAAACGAGGGCTTATGACAGATACGCTGTATATCGGCAAAGGGGAACAGGATCAGGCATTACGCCTGAATTATGCCAACCGCCACGGCCTGATTGCTGGAGCCACGGGTACGGGAAAAACGGTGACCCTGCAACGCCTTGCCGAGGGCTTTGCCCGTGCGGGTGTGCCGGTATTTGTGGCGGATGTAAAAGGTGATTTGTCCGGCCTCAGCCAGGCTGGTGTGGCCACCAATACCCGTGTACAGGAACGACTTGCGAAAATTGGTTATAACGACCTGCACTTTGCTGCTGCGCCAACCGTATTCTGGGATGTGTTTGGCAAACTGGGGCATCCGGTACGGGTGACGGTTTCGGAAATGGGGCCGGTACTACTGGGGCGTCTGCTGGATTTAAGCGATGCCCAGGAAGGCGTCTTAACGCTCACTTTTAAGGTGGCGGATGATCGCGGCCTGTTGCTCCTGGATTTAAAAGATTTACAGGCAATGCTGCAGGAAGTGGCCGCCAGTGCCGATACCCTGCAAACAACTTACGGGAATATCAGCAGTGCCACCATCGGCGGCATTCAACGCCGCCTGCTGCAGTTTGAACAGGAAGGTATTGCCAAACTGTTTGGCGAACCCGCCCTGAATATCCAGGATTTGCTGCGCGTTGGCCAGGATGGCCAAGGATACATTAATATCCTGGCTGCTGAAACGTTGATCAATAGCGGTAAGGTCTATGCAACTCTGTTGTTGTGGCTGTTATCAGAGCTGTATGAGACCCTGCCGGAGGCCGGTGATCTGCCAAAACCAAAACTGGTCTTTTTCTTTGACGAAGCCCACCTGTTGTTTAATGACGCCCCCAAAGCGTTAGTGGATAAGGTGGAGCAGGTGGTGCGCCTGATTCGTTCCAAGGGCGTTGGCATCTACTTTGTCACCCAGAATCCGGCGGATATTCCAGACGACATTCTGGGGCAACTGGGCAACCGTGTGCAGCATGCGTTGCGTGCCTTTACCCCCAAAGATCAAAAGGCCGTGCGGGCAGCGGCGGAAAGTTTCCGCCCCAATCCGGCCTTTAAAACCGAGGAAGTCATCACCACGCTGGGTGTCGGTGAAGCGTTGGTATCATTGTTGGACAGCAGTGGGACGCCTGGCATTGTTGATCGTACGCTGATCTGCCCGCCAGGCAGCCAGATTGGTGCGGTAAGCATACAGCAGCGCCAGCAGATTCTGCAGCAAAGTCCAGTAACAGGTGTCTATGAACGGCAGATTGACCGCGAATCAGCCTATGAAAAACTGACCCAGAAGGTAGCTGCCCAGCAGCCACAGGCCGTTGTTGTTGCGCAACAACAGCAGGAAATGCCTCAAAAGCGTGTCGCATCCGGTGGCAGTGGTGGTGGTTATCAACGGCAATCTGCCAGTGAAGCGATGGTCAAAAGTGTGATCCGTACCGTGGGTAACGAGGTCGGACGGCAGTTGATAAGGGGATTGCTGGGAGCGTTGCGGAAATAAGGTATATAGTCATTCCCCTAAAGGAACCTCTGCAAAAAAGGGGGGATGTCATTCCCGAGAATACGTACACGGGTACTATTCACTGCCCCATGAAAATGACACTCATCAAACCTGAAGTGCTTAAAATCCGGCATAATTAAAAAACTAGCATGAAAAACAACTCACCAACCAACTGAAAATAAATATATAAACGGCATTTTTGGTGAGGTTTTGGATGGCAGGAAGCAAAAAAGTGCCCACAATGCAAAAAGAGAGGGGTGCAGAAGAACGGTTGGAAGAAGAATCGGCAGCAATATAGATGTCCTCAATGCAACCACCAGTTTAGCGATGGACGGGGTGGATCGAGAGTAGGTTATCTGCATTACTATGAAGCATGGCTGTTTGGTCGTCGCACCCTTGAGGAGATAAGTCATAAGCTTGGGATAAGCTATCCAACCCTCCAGCAGGAGTTTGACAGGATTGAGGTTAAAGAAGGCCTGCAGTGTCTGCCTGGTGGCGCTATAAACCTGGTGGTGGATGCAACTTTCTTTGGCCGTGCTTATGGCTATTTATGCTTTCATGACACGAAAAGGATTATCTGGTTTAAGGAAATCAAAACTGAAAGCGTGAAGGACTTCCGCCAGGGACTGCGGGAGCTGGTGGAAGCAGGCTACCAGTTCAAAAGCGTTACGATTGACGGCAGACGTGGATATGTCAAGGCAATCAAGATGATGTTGGGACCGGTACCCGTACAGATGTGCCTCTTTCACCAGAAAGCTATCATGCGCCGTTATCTCACCAATAAGCCGCAGTCAGCCTGCGGCAGGGATCTGAAAAGCCTGACAGGTGAGATGCTTACCCTTCCCACAGACTCCTTTATTGCCAAGCTTTACGAACTGGAGGACACACACCGTCCTTTCCTGTTGGAAAGAAATGATAAAAGGCAGTTCAAGCACACTGCAATACGTGCCGCACTCCGTTCTCTCCACACCAATATGCCTCAATTATTTACCTTCAGAGACATTCCATCCGCAACCATCCCCACCACCATTAACCATCTGGAAAGCACCTTCTCCCACCTCAAAGAGAAAATCCAAATCCACCGGGGGTTGAGAACTTTTAGAAAGAAAAAAGCCATCGCTTTCCTTCTCTCGCCTCTCTAAAAATCATGCTAGTTTTTTAATTATGCCTAAAATCCAGCATGTGACAGTGTGCCATGGAACAATTGACGCACCAGCATCAACCGGCACGCCAGACATCTAAAACAACCACAAAAACACGCCGCCAAACGCCGCCACAGGAGCGGTAAAAATAAAGCCGTCGACACGATCCAGCACCCCGCCGTGGCCAGGAATAAGGCTGCCGGTATCCTTCACCCCAAACTGGCGTTTGACATCGGACTCAAACAGATCACCCAACTGTGACAGGATGCACAGCAACACAAATACCGACAAACTGGCAAGCCAGTTTTCATGGGGTATTTCCCACAGACCGATACTCGCCCAGGTTGCCGCCAGGGGGGCAAGCAGCAACGCCCCCAGGGAGCCTTCCCAGGTTTTTTTCGGGCTGATGGCGGGGCATAACTTGTGGCGGCCAATGGCTTTGCCGACCAGATAGGCGATACTGTCCGTGCTCCACACCAGGATCATCAGGCTTAATACCGCGCCCACCCCGAACGTATCGTACAAAACATATAACGCCCAGGCAGGCACGATACAGACGTAGACACCCACCACCCACCAGGTGAGCCGCTGATGCCCGCCACGCTTCAACAACCGCCGCCACTCCCAGCAGCAAAGCCCTGAAAAAACGGCAATCAGGCCAACAACCCACCAGTAGCCAAGCCAGAAGGCCAGGCCAACAATTCCCAACAGCACAGTCGCAGAAAGCACGCGGGTTACAAATGGCGGCAAGCGGCGATTGTTACCTGCCATGCTGGCCTACACCGCCGAAACGGCGTTCTCGGTTTTGAAAATCATTTACGGCCTTGTGCACATCTGCAGCCTTAAAATCCGGCCATAACACACTGGTATACATCAATTCGCTGTAGGCAGACTGCCAGAGGAGAAAATTGCTTAAGCGCTGTTCGCCACTGGTGCGCAGAATAATTTCCGGATCCGGCATACCGCGCGTCTCCAGATAGTTCCCCAGGGTATCGCAAGTCATGTCTTCAATGCGCAACTGCCCCTGCTGCACCGCCGCCAGCATGGCCTTTGCCGCGCCAACAATTTCCTGGCGGCTGCCATAATTCAGTGCCAGGGTTAAGGTCAGGGCTGTATTATCAGCCGTTAACGCCTCGGCATGGGTAATCATCTCATTAATATCAGCAGATAGCTTGGAGCGCTCACCAATGACCTGCATGCGAATATTCTTCTCATGCAATTCGGCAATTTCTGATTTTAAATAACGGCGTAGCAGGTTCATTAAATCCTGCACTTCATCGGCAGGCCGCCGCCAATTCTCGGTGGAGAAGCTGTACAGGGTCAGGTATTTAATGCCGCAATCCTGCGCCCCTTGAATCGCTTCGCGCACGGATTTTGCACCCTGATGATGGCCAAAGGTGCGCGGTCGGTGGTGCTGCTTTGCCCACCGGCCATTGCCATCCATAATAATGGCCAGATGCTGCACGGGAGAGGGCTGCAAGGGCATTAAACCTGCTTAATATCTTTGTCCTTTGCCGCAAGCTCATCGTCAATCACCTTGATATGCTTGTCGGTTTCTGTCTGCAGGTCTTTTTCATGACGCTTCACTTCGTCTTCAGAAATATGACCATCTTTTTGCAGCTTCTTAACCGCATCCATGCCATCGCGGCGGATGTTACGCACGGAAATACGGGCACTTTCAGCGTATTTACCCGCCACTTTTGCCATTTCCGCACGGCGTTCTTCGGTAAGCTGTGGAATCGCCACGCGAATCAATGCGCCTTCGCGCGCGGGATTGAGGCCAAGTCCCGCATCGCGAATGGCTTTTTCCACCATTGCCCCCTGCCCCTGATCCCATACCTGCACAGTGATCATACGGGCTTCCGGTACAGAAATGGTGGCCACTTGTGCAAGTGGCATTTTACTGCCGTAGATCTCAACCTGCACCGGCTCCAGCATGTTGACGCTGGCGCGCCCTGTCCGCAACCCTGAAAACTCTTTTTTCAAGGTTTGGATGGCGCCGTCCATACGGCGGCTGATATCTTTAAGATCGTAACTCATTTTTGTTATCCTTATTGTACAATCGTGAACTTGCCTTTGCCCTTAACCACCTGGGCAAAGTTACCGGCATCCTTGATGGAAAAGACAATGATTGGAATACTGTTTTCGCGGGCAAGGGAAATGGCAGATGCATCCATGACCTTCAAGTCTTTGGTCAACACATCCATATAACTGAGTTTATCAAAATGTGTAGCCGTGGGATCTTTTTTCGGATCAGCGGAATAAATGCCGTCTACTTTGGTGGCCTTCATAATCGCATTGCAGTTCATCTCCACCGCCCGCAAGGCCGCTGCGGTATCCGTGGTGAAAAAGGGATTGCCAGTACCGGCAGCAAAAATAACAATCCGTCCCTTTTCCATATGGCGAATAGCACGGCGGCGAATATACGGTTCACACACCGCCGCCATGGGAATAGCAGACAACACACGGGTTTGCAGGCCGTGGCTTTCCAGCACATTCTGCAAGCCCAGCGCATTCATGATGGTGGCCAGCATCCCCATGTAATCAGCGGTGGCACGATCCATCCCTTTTGCTGCCTCTGACACGCCGCGAAAAATATTGCCACCACCCACTACAAGGCAAATCTGCACGCCCAGTTTATGCGCCGATACAATGTCATCGGCAAACCTGGCCATGGTGGGCGTATCAATGCCGTATTCACCGTCCCCCATTAAGGCCTCACCGGATAATTTCAGCATAATACGGTTATAGCGGGGTTTGTCGGTGAACATGGCGGCTCTCTGTAATTCAGTACGCCTGCTGTAGCAGCAGGGCAGACCCGCTGTCAATAACGGCGGTTCACATGTGATATGCGTCACATCACTGTACGGCGTATTGCTGTAATGTTTGGCGTGATCGGAGAAAGTCCATGTTGAACCTTACCGCCTTAGCGCAGGCACTGAAAGATATTGCCCGTGATGTGGATAGCCCACTGTATCCCCTGCAGGCAGCCGCATTAGTGCATTTGGGCAATGCGATTGACGGCACTGTTGAGCCTTTAAACGCCACCCAGATCGGCTACAGCACTGCTGCCGTTCCCGGCAGCGGCAAGTCCAGCTATATTCTGCCCAATGCTGTTGATGCTTTGGTGAAATCGGCCAATGCGGATACGAGAATTGTCGTGGCCACCCCCTATGATCATTTGATGCAACCCCTGATTAACAACATTAATGAACGGGCGGGTAAGGTTATTGCCGTTAAATTGAGTGATGGTAAAGGCGATCGTGAGCACCTCACCGATATTCTAACCACACCCGTTGTCGTGGTCAGTCACCAGAGCCTGGGGCTGACGGGCAGCTTCATGCAGCGCTATCTCCAGGGAGAATTTAAAAACAAAAAACAGCAACCCGTTCAACCGCATGGGTTGATTATAGACGAGGTACATACTTTTATTAACGGAGACAGCAATCGCCGTAAGATGCTGGAAGCATACTTTGCCAGTATGCAGCAGGCTGGCCAACCCATC
>JANMDF010000306.1:0-4061 GCA_031376145.1 Alphaproteobacteria bacterium | reverse complement strand
GTTTTGGTGATGCTTCTGTCAAAAACAGCATCGAGGGCACTAATGCCATTCTGGGTGGTAAAGGCTATAACCTGGCCATTATGCATGGTCTTGGTCTGCCAGTGCCGCCAGGGCTGGTGATTTCCACTGCCGCCTGCCATGCGTTTTATGAAGCTGGACTAAAACTGCCTCAGGACATGCAGGATCAGATCTGGGCAAGCGTTGCCACGCTGGAAAAACAACTGGGCAAAGGGTTTGGCAGTGTGGAAAAACCACTGCTGGTTTCCGTGCGTTCCGGTGCCCCTGTTTCCATGCCGGGAATGATGGATACCATTCTGAACGTGGGTCTCAACGATGACACGGTGGTTGCCATGGCAACCCAGAGCGGCAATCCCCGCTTTGCCTACGACAGCTACCGCCGCCTGCTGCAGATGTTTGGCGATGTGGTGATGGGTGTTGAGCACCGTTCTTTTGGCGAAATCCTGCACGATTATAAACATGCCAAAGGATATCATCTTGATACCGAGATGACAGGGGAAGACTGGCAGCAGATTGTTGCCGCCTACAAGCAGGTGATTATTGACCAAACCGGCAAGCCATTTCCGCAGGATGTGCGCCAGCAGTTGACCATGGCGGTTTCTGCTGTGTTTGAAAGCTGGCACAATGAACGCGCCAAGTTTTACCGGAACCTGCACCAGATTTCGGAAAGTCTGGGTACTGCCGTGGTTATCCAGGCCATGGTGTTCGGCAACCTGGGTGACGATTGCGCCACCGGCGTATGCTTCAGTCGCAATCCATCCACCGGTGCCAATGAGTTTTTCGGTGAGTATCTGCCCAATGCCCAGGGTGAAGACGTGGTGGCAGGTATTCGCACCCCCCTGCCCCTGGAAAAAACCCCTGCCACTGCTGGCACCAGTTTTGAAGAAACCATGCCGGTATTATACAAGCAGCTGTGTGATGTGAAAAACATTCTGGAAAAACATTACCAGGATATGCAGGATATTGAATTCACGGTGGAGCAGAATAAGCTGTGGCTGCTGCAAACCCGCATTGGTAAACGCTCTGCCGCTGCCAGCGTCCGTATTGCCGTCGAAATGGCACATGAAAAACTTATCACCACGGATCAGGCTGTGTGTCGTGTGGCACCGGATGCGCTGGAGCAGCTGATGCACCCGACCTTAGCGCCTTCCTCTAAGGACAAGCCCTTTGCCAAAGGCCTGCCCGCGTCTCCTGGGGCTGCCATGGGGATTCTGGTGTTCACGGCGCAGGAAGCCATTGCTAAAGCCCACGAAGGCATCAAGGTTATTCTGGCGCGCACCGAAACCTGCCCTGATGACATCATGGGCATGCAAGCTGCACAAGGCATTCTCACCAGCCATGGCGGTATGACCAGCCACGCTGCCGTCGTGGCGCGTGGCATGGGGTGTCCGTGCGTCAGTGGTGCCAGCAGTGTACAGATCAATGAAACCGCCCGCACCCTCAAATGCGGTAGCATTGATATGAAAGCCGGTGATTTTATCACCATTGATGGCCATACCGGCAATATTTACAAGGGCGAAATCCCGGTAAAACCCGCCGTACTGCCGGAAGAACTGCAAGAGCTGCTGGCCTGGGCAGATGCCGCCCGCCGCCTTAAAATCCGTGCCAATGCCGAAACCGCACAGGATACGAAAACCGCGCTGGGCTTTGGTGCCGAAGGTATTGGCCTCTGCCGTACCGAGCATATGTTTTTTGATGCGGCCAAAATGCAGTTGATGCAAGCGATGATCCTGGCCGAAAATATCGATGAACGCCGCAAAGTGCTGGAACGCCTGAAGCCATTGCACCAGAAGGATTTCATTGATGTATTGACGCTGATGCAGGGGCTGCCCGTTACCATCCGCCTGCTGGATCCACCGCTGCATGAGTTTCTGCCGCATACGGATAAGGATATGGCCGAACTGGCTAAAAACCTGGGTGTAGATACGGCCACCCTGTCCAAACGCATTCGCAGTCTTGATGAAACCAACCCCATGCTTGGCCATCGTGGCTGCCGCTTAGGCATTACCTACCCGGATATTTACCGGATGCAGGCCGATGCGATTTTTGCGGCTGCTTTACAAGTAGCTAAGAACATAGCTAGGCCAGTTGCCCTGGAAGTCATGCTCCCCTTGATCACCGGTCTGGAAGAACTGAGAGTCTTGAAAAAGATCCTGACTGATAGCGCGGATGCTGCGGGGATAGAAGGCAGTGCCGTGGATCTGAAAATCGGTATCATGGTGGAGTTGCCTGCCGCAGCATTGCGTGCCGGTGAACTCGCCCTGGAAGCCGACTTCTTCAGTTTCGGCACCAACGATCTTACGCAAACCACTTTGGGGCTGTCGCGCGATGATGCCGCCAGATTCCTACCCGCCTATAAAGAGCAGAAACTGATGCCTGCTGATCCCTTTGCGTCTATCCAGGTGGATACTGTGGGTGCGCTGGTCAGAATGGCAGCAGCCAGCGGTAATGCGGCAAAACCTGGTATTAAACTGGGGGTATGCGGCGAGCATGGCGGTGACCCAGCATCCATTCAGTTTTTTAATACTATTGGCCTGGATTATGTTTCCTGCTCCCCGTTCCGTGTACCTGCAGCACGCCTGGCGGCGGCACAGGCGGCAATCGGGCAGAAAAAAAGTCAGTAATGGCACAGTGCGGTTGGTGTGCAGTTATAGTCAGTTGAAGAATTAACTGCACATTTTCCACAACACCGCGTCATTCCGGCCTTGTGCCGGAATAAACTCGGCATGACGCATACGTGGTTGACAGTACAACAATATTGCAATCAGCTATAACGTTGCAATGCCTCTAGAAAAAATCGCCGTCTGCCACCAGTTCAGCTTCACGTAGACGACGTTCAATAACCAGGCGGTGCTCAGCAATACCAATGTCGTGCAAATCACACAGAACCCGATCTATCAACGCCTCGTCATCAAAGCATTCTGCAAAAACACCGACCAGATCAGTAGCGTATTGTTCACACACTACATCGCTCATCCCCATATCTGAGGCAAGCTGCATTGCAAAAATGCGGGTTCGTTGCGACAGCAGGCGAAATGTTACAGCATTGCGGTGGAAAAACTCATTTTCCAGGGCTTCTTCACGGTCATAAAATATACGGGAGGCGCTCATAAATAAAATATCCTGATAGTCTAATATAAGGATATTTCTATACACAAAATATGAATGAATGGTAAGCACCCGCAACTTTTATAGGAACCTCTGCAAAAAAAAGGGGGGGGGTAGTGTCATTCTGAGCGCAGCGAAGAATCTCAATAATACAAAGAGATCCTTCACTTCGTTCAGAGCTTTTCCTGAGCGCAACGAAGGAATGACAAGGGGCTTTTGCAGATGTTCCTATATAGCTGGCTCAAGATTGACGCAGGACGCTCAGTCCTCAAACTGATCCCGCACCAGTTGATCAACCATACGTATCCCAAAGGCTGTTGCGCCTTTCGGTGTCGTAGGCAAGTCCTTGTTCGTCCAGGTTACACCAGCAATATCAACATGTGCCCACGGCGTATTGTCGATAAAACGTTGCAGGAATTGTGCAGCCACAATACAACCCGGCCCCGACTTGCCTGTATTGGCAATGTTCTTAAGATCAGCAAATTCGGCATCAATCATCTTATCGTACGTCTCATTCATCGGCAGGCGCCACACGGGCTCACCCGTAGTTTTTGCGGCATTCTCGATGTGTCTGGCCAGCTTCTCATCATTGGCAAACAGCCCAGCGGTACTGTCGCCCAATGCGACAATCACTGCACCGGTCAGCGTGGCAAAATCAATAATAGTGGCCGGTTTCAGTTTTTTCTGGCAGTACCACAGCGCATCAGCCAACACCAGACGGCCTTCGGCATCGGTATTGAGCACTTCAATGGTCAGGCCTGACATGGATTTCACAATATCACCCGGACGCTGGGCATTGCCTGATGGCATATTCTCCACCAAACCAACCACCCCGACAACATTGGTTCTGGCTTTGCGGCTGGCCAGTGCCAGCACCGAGCCAATCACCACCGCAGCACCACCCATATCCCACTTCATATCTTCCATGCCGCCCG
>JANMDF010000154.1:0-3903 GCA_031376145.1 Alphaproteobacteria bacterium | reverse complement strand
GTGCTGGTAATACGCTATGAAGGCCCCAAAGGAGGGCCTGGGATGCGCGAGATGCTGGCCACCACGGCGGCTATTTATGGACAGGGCATGGGGGATCAGGTGGCATTGATTACCGATGGACGGTTCAGCGGTGCTACGCGGGGATTCTGTATTGGTCATGTGGGGCCGGAAGCTGCTGTCGGCGGCGTTATTGGCCTGCTTCAGGATGGCGATATTATTGAGATTGACGCGGCCACCGGTCGTCTGAATGTGCAGCTGGATGCAACAGAGTTAGAAAAACGGCGTGCCGCCTGGAAGCCACGGCCACAGAATTTCGGCAGTGGTACGCTGTGGCGGTATGCACAAACTGTGGGCAGTGCTGAAAAAGGAGCAATCACGCATCCTGGAGCCAAAGCGGAGTTACGGTGTTATGCGGATATTTAAGAGCCTGCTCCTATCCCTGTTGCTGGTACACACCGCACAAGCACAGACCCCAGCAGAGCATAATCCGCAACCGTTTCCGGCCTGGGTCGGCGATTTTAAGACCGAAGCCATGGGGCAGGGCATCCCGCAAACCCTGCTGGATCAGGGTTTTATGGGAATTGCTCCGGATGCAAAGATCATTGAATTGGACAGAGCGCAGCCAGAAGGCCGCATGACCTTGCAGCAATACCTGGATCGGATTGTCACCAAAGACCGTCTGCAACGTGCCAATACCCACTACCGTAATAACAAGACTCTGCTGCACCGTATTGGTCGTCAGTATGGCGTCAATCCGCGTATGATCGTTGCCCTGTGGGGGATTGAAACGGATTTCGGGGTGGTGACCGGTGGTTTTAATGTCATTGAAGCCCTGGCCACCCTGGCCTATGATGGCCGCCGCAGCGCGTATTTTCGCGGCGAGTTGCTCAATGCTTTCAAGGTACTGCAACAGGGGCATATTCCGCTGTCCCGCTTTACCGGTTCCTGGGCGGGTGCGATGGGACAGTGCCAGTTCATGCCCAGTAGCTTCCTGAAATTTGCGGTGGATGCCAATGGTGATAAGCATAAGGATATCTGGCAGAGCCGTGAAGACGTTTTTGCGTCCATTGCTAATTATCTGCACATGAGTGGCTGGGATGAAAAATATACCTGGGGACGGGAAGTGCGCCTGCCAACGAATATTGACCGCAGCCTGTTTTCTGCCGATATCTACAAACCGCTGGCGCAGTGGCAGCAGTTAGGCATTCGTACGATTGATGGCAAAAACCTGCCAGCCGTCAATATTCCGGCTTCCCTTATTGTACCGGACAGAGAGCAGGTTGACATCTCTAACCCACGGGCATTTCTCGCCTATAATAATTTTCAGGTTCTGTTAAAGTGGAACCGTTCCAGCCTTTTTGCGCTTGGCGCACTGGGCATTGCTGAAGGAATAAACCCATGATAAATCGTATTTTTTCAATACTGACTGTATTGTTGCTGGCCGCCTGTGCCAGTGATCGTCCAAATACCGTTGCCAGCAATACCAGTGGTGGCAAAGGTGGCTTTAAAATTGGTAATCCGTACCAGATTAAGGGGCAGTGGTACACGCCACGTCCCTATAAAACCTACGTTGAGACAGGTACTGCCTCTTGGTATGGCGCGCAGTTTCATGGCCGCAGTACTGCCAATGGCGAGGTTTTTGATAAACATCAGATGACGGCGGCGCACCGTACCTTACCCCTGCCCAGCGTTGTTGAAGTGACCAATCTTAACAATGGTAATACGGTACGGGTGCGCGTCAATGACAGAGGCCCTTTCCATGACAACCGATTGATTGATATGTCGGAATCTGCGGCTGATGCGTTGGGGTTCAAGGGAGCGGGGCTGGCCAGTGTGCGGGTGACCCTGCTGCCGGAAGAAAGTCGTCAGGCGGCTATTGCTGCCGGTGCCAGTCCGGCGATGCTGGCAAAACTGGACAGTTTTACCACACCACAGCCCATGCAGACTCCTGTGCTTGCCAGTCGTCAAAGCACAGGAACTGTTTACCAACAGGCCGCCATGCAGCCGATACAGCCTGCTATTCAGCAACAGACCTATGCCTCTGTAATACCACCTGCTGCTGTTAATAATGATCGCCCGTTATTTGTGCAGGCCGGTGCGTTCAGCATTGCTCAGAATGCACACCGCTTTGCCGGTACTATTGCCAGCATTGATAAAGCGGTGGTGCAGCCCGCCAGCATTAACGGCCAGCCGTTTTACCGTGTACGCTTCGGCCCTTACCAATCACTGGATGAAGCCAGAGCCGTGCAGACCCGTGTTGCCATGGCCGGACATCCGGAAGCCAAAGTCATTCTTGAATAAGAGTACATCATGCGTTTTATTATCCTGTGTTTATTGAGTACGTTTTTCTTCAGTACTACTGCCCATGCGATTGACACAGTGGCGCAGCACGCCATTGTCATGGATGCTAATACCGGTACGGTGCTGTATGAAAAGGCGCCAGATGAATTAATGCACCCTGCTTCCATGACCAAGATGATGACTGCTTACATGGTGTTTGATGCCCTGAAGCGCGGGACACTCACCATGGATCAGACGTTTCTGGTCAGCCGCAAGGCCTGGAAAATGGGTGGTTCAAAAATGTTTGTCGAAATTGATAAACAGGTGAGCATCCATGATCTGATTCAAGGCCTGGTGGTGCAGTCCGGCAATGATGCCGCCATTGTCCTGGCTGAAGGCATGGCTGGAACTGAAGACGATTTTTCTGTGCAGATGACGGAAATGGCACATGCCATTGGCATGAAAAACAGTACGTTCAAAAATTCCAATGGCTGGCCGGCAGATGGCCATATGACCACCGCCCGCGACATGGCTATTCTCGCCGATAAAACTATTCGTAATTTTCCAGAATACTATCCGTTTTATAATGAGCGGGAATTTACATTCAGTAACATCCATCAGATGAACCGCAACCCGCTGTTTAAAACCACTGAGGGTGCGGACGGCCTGAAAACCGGCTATACCGAAGAGGCTGGCTACAGCGTTACCGGTTCGGCTATCCGCAATGGCCGCCGGATTATTGTTGTTATCGCCGGGTGTAAAACCGCCCTTGAGCGTGAAGCAGAATCGAAAAAGCTTATTGACTGGGCGTTTCGTGAGTTCAACAACTATGCGTTATTTAAAGCTGGGCAGACTATAGCAGAAATTCCGGTCTGGCTGGGGCGGCATGATAATGTACCCCTGGTGGCCGCGCAGGATACGGTTGCCACGCTGCCGGTGATGAAAGGGAAAGGCTATACGGCCGAAATCCGCTATCAAAGTCCCGTTGAGGCGCCGGTAAAAACTGGGGATACTATCGCCGAGTTTGTCGTTGAACATCCACTGCTGAAAAAACCTTTTATCATTCCGCTGCAGGCCGGCCGAGACATTCCCCGCGTCAGCCTTGTACCGCAATTTAAACGCAAGATTAAGTTTCTGTTTTTCGGCGATATTTCTTGAAATCAGCATTTATTACCTTTGAAGGAAGCGATGGAGTTGGCAAAAGCACGCAGGTGCGTGCTGTCGCCGCTGCTTTGTCCGCACAGGGGCATCGCCTGCTCATTACCCGTGAGCCTGGTGGTAATGACAATGCCGAACGTATTCGCGACTTACTGTTGCGTGGTGGGTTGCAGGACTGGGAAATTTTAACGGAATTATTCCTGGTTGCTGCTGCCCGCAGTGAGCATGTCCAGAAAACCTTGATTCCAGCACTCAGCAGTCGCCAAGTGGTGTTGTGTGACCGTTTTGTGGACTCCACGATGGCGTATCAGGGGCTGGTCGGTGGTTTGCCTTTGGAAATAGTGCAGCAGATCAATTATCTGGCGGCGTATAATCTCGCACCCACGTTGACCTTCATTCTTGATTTATCACCGGAACAACGCGAAGAACGCCTGTTAAAACGCGGTGGTATTCCCGATCATTTTG
>JANMDF010000140.1:0-6146 GCA_031376145.1 Alphaproteobacteria bacterium | reverse complement strand
CCCCAGCGAAGGCTGGGGTCCATCTTGGTGCAGGTTTATAGTGTGAGGTCTATAGATAGCGGCACTGCCTGACAAAACATTTATTCCCATCCACCCAGAAGGGTTTTCAACATGCTTTCACTATTAACACCGCCAAGCCTGGTGGCCTTGAGTTTTGCCGAAATGGCAGCGCAACTGCGTCTTGGTGATGAAACAACCGAGCAGGTGTATATCAATACCCTGATTGCGGCGGCGACGCGTGCGGTGGAGCAGTATACCGACAGGGCACTGCTGACCCAGAGCTGGCGCCTGACGCTGGATGCCTGGCCAAAGCAGGCGCGATCTCATGTGTACAGCGAGTCCGGTGCCATTCCAGCAGGCAGTCATGCACGCCGTGTGTTTCTGCAAAAAAAGCCGGTGCAGAGTATTGTCGAAGTACGTGTTAACATCGGTGGCAGCTGGCAGAGCGTTGCACCAACGCTGTACCGCCTGGATCAGGATGGTCTTATTGTGGACAGCAGTGTGCCGCAGCCGGATGTTTTCGGTGGCATTCAGATTGATTTTGTCGCGGGGCACACCAGTGCTGCCGCCATTCCGGCAGATATGCTGCATGCCTTAAAACTGCTGGTGGCTACCTGGTTTGAAGGGCGTACGGCGGGGGACGGTGCGGCAAGTGTGCCGGCGGCGGTTGCGGCATTGCTGTATCCTTATCGCACGCAAAAAATATGATGACTTTAACCACCTGTTAATCGTCAACTGCAATAGTTGCTGCATAGACACCCGTTATTTGAGAGATTCTATGAAACCCTGGCCAGAATTTAACGCCTTGTTTAACGCCCTGCCGCACGTTGATGCTGATTATTTTGCCATGATGGTACAGGATCAGCGGCAGTTGTTAAAGGGTGTGAAGCCGCTGGGCTTGAGTGCGGCGATTTTCAGTATGGGTGAGAAGTTGGCGGCGTTTCGCAATATCAGCCTGCTGCCCGATATGGAAACGGTAGCGGAGTTGAAAGCGTTATATATCGTGCTGGTTGAAGAATACGATCAGGTGTTTTTCAAGGCACATGCGCGTCTTTCCCATGAAGACCTGCTGGCCAGTGTTGTTGATCTGGAAACCCTGCATGGTATTGAGCGCGAAGCGGTACTTACGCCTGCCGATGTGCAGGTGATGATTCAGATGTATAATGCCGTTTGGCATTTACATTACAACGATTTTCTGGCCGATCCGGCCACAGCGATTGCCGACTGGGCGGTACGCGATAAATATCAGACCCGCGCCATTCGGGCGGTATTGTTTGATGTGGATTATAAGCACCTGGTGCATCTGGTGCGCATGATGGTTGCCTCCAACCAGGATGCCAAGGCTGCCAATATGAGCCAGCCGATTCAGCAGGCCGTGCGCCAGAAAATGGAACAGATGATTACCATTTTGTCTAACCGCGAAGAAACATCCCCAGAACTGGCAGAGCAACTGACACATTACCGCGGTGCACAACTGGCGGATATTCTGAAGCAGCTGTATGCTTCACTGCAGGCCACACCAGCCAGTCATCCCAGCCTGTTTGGTAATATCGTGCAGTTTCCGCCACAAGGATAACAGGATTTACGCAGCGTTTAAATTTTCGGTGCTTTTCAATTCCACCTAACTCAACACTGCGCCATTCAGCTTGTGTTGACTAAGGCTCATTGGCTTATAGAAAAAACTGCTTTGCAGTTTTATTTCTACAGCTTAGAAAATTGCTAAAAATCCTCATTTACGTAGTATAAACTCCGGTTTTTCAAAATTTTCTGCCTAAAAATCCCTCAAAAATTTTTGCTCTGCGTAATTCCTGATAATACCAGGGCTGACTTGACGGGGAGCGGCAAGCATCGTACTTTCAGATAAAATCATAGGAAATGTACGATGAAATTCACTGACTTATTCAGCAAAGGTGCTGCTGTATCGCAGACCATCCCGACACCGCACTACATTGATGCCGATATTTTTGAACAGCGGGTGCGGGATTTTGCCCTGAGAATCCGCGCTGAATCACCGACGCGTATTCACGCTGAGACGGCAACGATCATTGACCATTTCATGCTGGAAGACGTACAGGATGTGCGTGATCTGGCCGAATTACGGGCTTTGACGGAATTTTTTGTTGAGGTGCATGGCCAGGATAATCTGGAACCATACACCCACCACACTACCCAGCAGCTGATTTTTGGACAGCTAAGCCGCATTTACGAACGGCGTGTGATGGGCAGCAATGAGCAGAATTGGCTGGATATGCTGGCGCAGGCAGCATTGGTGCTGCATCTGGGCGAATTACATTCCAATCCGTTACAGTGGCTCATCGACTGGAAGCCTGCCGAGCCACGTATTCACGAGGTGAAAGTTGATACCCTGGCTGAAGCCAGCCTGTCGGTGCTGACCCAGTTGTTGGGTTTTCTGGCTACGCGGGAAGTGGATCTGCTCGATCATGATGCCGTCGTTGATGAGGGGCAGGGGACGAAAACCAGCCTGTGGCATTCCATTACTGACACCCGCGCCATGCGTGAGGTTGTCGAAGAATTCTGGTGTAATCAGCCGGCAGTGCCGGTGGATTATGCCGAAGCCATACGGGATAAAACCCCCGAACAGCAGCAGAAGTTTCTGGCTTTGAAAGCGCGTGAGATTGAAAGCCTGTGGACGAAAAAAGCCACTGAGCAGCACAAACAGGAACAGCGGCCATCGGATTCGATTTTTAATCTGTATCAGTAGATTAGGCGCGAGGCACGAGGCGCTAGGCGCGAGTAAAAGAAAAGGCACGAGGCACGAGGCGCTAGGCGCGAGTAAGAGAAAAAAAGCTTGTGTTCTTTCTTTTTCTTACACAACTTTCTCGTGCCTCGTGCCTCGTGCCTCGTGCCTCGTGCCTCGTGCCTCGTGCCTCGTGCCTCGTGCCTCGTGCCTCGTGCCTCGTGCCTCGTGCCTCGTGCCTCACTTCCATTTATAAGGATTGCCAAAGATGACCACCGATTCTGTCGGGCGGCTTGATCAGCGTGTGCGCATCGAGCGGCCAGTATATGCCGTAGACGCTGCCGGTGGCCAACAGCTTGGCTGGCAGGTAGTCGCCAGTATCTGGGCGGAGATTACGGCCGAACCACAGCCGGAAATGATAGAAGCCGGACGCTGGCAGAGGCAGAACCGCTATAAAATTCTGCTGCGCCAGCGCGATGACCTGACGCCGGATATGCGTATTGTCTGGCAGGATCGTGTTTTACGGATCGTGGGGTTAAGCCCGCCTAACCCCCGCCTGCTGTATCAGCAGGTTTTGTGCAGCGATACGGTTGTCAGCGGAGATTAAGCATGGATCACAGTATATCGTTACAGCGGGCGTTGTACGCCCGGCTGACCAGTGATGCTGGCCTGATGGCCGACATTACCGGTGTGTATGATGTTGCACCCGCTGCAGCTGTATCACCGTATATCATCATCGGTTTTGATAGTGTTGCCGCGTTTGACAGCAAGTCAACGTCTGGCCAGGCATTTTTGGTACAGTTCAGTGTGTACAGTGATGCGTTCGGCTTGACCCAGGCAAAAACAATTACCGCGCACCTATACCGCCTGCTGCATCAGCAGAACTTTACCATTGCGGGTGCGCACCTGGTGTACTGCCGGTTTGAAGGGGCAGAGCATCGGTTTTTACGCAGCGGCGTGCTGCAGGTGAATGCGCGTTACCGCGTTTCGTTACAATCAGCATAGGACATGTATATGACAGCATATCCCGGACGAGATTTTTTATTACAGGTAGATACCGGTAGTGGCTTTGCCACGGTCGGTGGTTTGCGGACTACGGAAATGGCACTGAATCAAACCTTGGTGGATACCAGCCACAAGGACAGTGGCCCGT
This sequence comes from Alphaproteobacteria bacterium, assembly GCA_031376145.1. Lineage (GTDB taxonomy): Bacteria > Pseudomonadota > Alphaproteobacteria > JAJTHO01 > CANGXP01 > JANMDF01. Next base: position 2,295 of record JANMDF010000140.1, on the reverse strand, counting down.
GGCGCAAATTGCTTGCTAACAGTGGTTTACGGCGGATTGCCATTAATGCAGGCGGCGTGTTTGAAGATTCTGCGGCGGAAGATCTGGTGCGCCTGGCAGCATTCAGTGGTTCGGCACTGAACAGCAAATTGCTGTTTGGCAATGGTGATGTGCTGAGTGGCAGCTTTCTGGTGTCGAGCCTGGAACGCGCCGGCAACCATGATGGCGAAGAAACGTATCGTCTGGTGCTGGAATCTGCCGGCACAATAACCTATACGGCAGGGGTGTAGCATGACCGGTTTTCATGATGTGCGCCTGCCCGAGGATATTTCCTATGGCAGCAGCGGGGGGCCGGAGTTTTCAACGACGGTGGTGACGGCGCAATCTGGGTTTGAACAGCGCAACGTTAACTGGCAGCAGGCGCGGGCGCGCTATAATATTGCTTATGGCGTGCGCTCTGACAGCCAGTTACAGGAATTGCTGGCATTTTTTCGCGCCCGCCAGGGTAAGGCCTATGCGTTTCGATATAAGGACTGGAACGATTATCAGGCGGTGAATATGCTGTTGGGGGTGGGTGATGGTGTGCGCACCACCTTTCAACTGCTGAAAACGTATACATCAGGTTCGACAACGATCACCCGCACAATCAGCAAGCCGGTGGCAGGCAGTGTGCGGGTGTATCTGCTGGATGTGGAAGTGCTGAGCGGCTGGACGGTGAACGAGGCAACCGGTTTGCTGACCTTTGCTTCTCCGCCAGCGGGTGGCGTGACGGTCAAGGCCAGCTTTGATTTTGATGTGCCGGTGCGCTTTGATACGGATTATTTGCCGGTAACGTTGAGTGATTACGGCGTTGCGGCCGTGCGGGAGTTGAGCTGTGTAGAGGTCAGATAGCAGAAATCAGAAGACAGAAATCAGACTCACCGTTTTTCCGGCGAAAGCCGGAATCCAGAAATATAGTTGTTTTTCAGTTTTATATAAATCTGAGAGTTCCCCCATGAAAACCTTAAACAACAGCCTGGCGGCCAGGCTGACCGACAGCGTGACCACGTTTGCCGTGTGTTACCGCGTCACGCGCAGCGATAGCGTGGTGATGGGCTTTACCAGCCTGGATCAGGATCTGGTGCTGGACAATGTGGCCTATGCAGCCGCCAGTGGCCTGTCGCATTCAGCCATTGAAGGATCGGCAGATTTGCGCGTGGATAATCTGGATATTGAAGGCATGCTCAGCAACGATGCAATAACCGAAGCCGATTTGCTGGGCGGGGTTTATGATGGTGCGCTGGTGGATGTGTTTCTGGTGGATTATCTGGATTTTCCGGAGAGTGTCAGCGCAGCAGACGTGGTGTGGTTGCGCACAGCCTTTATTGCGGAAGTGCGCCAGAATGGTGGGACGTTTGTGGCGGAATTGCGTGGACTAACTGACAAACTAACCACGGCACCGCTGGAACTGTATACGCCAAGCTGTCGCGTCAAACGCCTGGGTGATGGGCGGTGTCGGGTGGATACGACACCATTTACGTTTGATTACAGTGTGGCGGTGGTGCAGAGCAGTCGGCGTTTTACGCATGGTGGTGCGGCGCAGGCTGACGGCTATTTTCGCTATGGGATATTGACCTGGAACACTGGTTCCAATGCCGGGCGGGAGATGAGTATTAAAAGCTATGTCGGGGGCGTGCTGGAACTGCTGGAGCCCATGCCAGCTGGTGTTCAGGCTGGGGATACGTTCAGCGTGGTGCGCGGTTGTGACCGGCAGTTTGCAACATGTCGCGATGTATTTGACAATGTTGCTAATTTTCGTGGTGAGCCACCGCATCTGCTGCCGGGCGTGGATAAGATTACGGTGCCATTGGCGTAAGCTATGCGGACGGTTGTTGATGAGGCCAGCCGCTGGTTGGGCACGCCGTTTGTGCTGGGTGCCAGTTGTCTGGGGGCGGGGTGTGATTGCTACGGTCTGATTTGCGGGGTGTATGAAAACTTGAGCAATTATTCACTCACTAAAAAATCATTTACCTATCAAGGGCATCCAAGCAGTTTGATGGCAGTATATGGGGATTTTCTGGCACATGCGGCGTCTTTCACCGTGCCCGTTGATAAGGTGGCAACCAAAGCAGGGGATATTCTGGTTTTTGCCCTGACCACCGGTCAACCGGTGCATTTGGGTATTCTACGAGATGAGCAAACGTTCATTCATGCGCTGGCTGAGGCTGGCTGTGTGTGCCTGACACGTTTTGATCCGAAATGGCAGCGGCGGCATGTGGGGACATACAGGTATCATTATCATGCAATCGACAATCCCATTTTTTCAATTTTTACAGG
>JANMDF010000302.1:0-2203 GCA_031376145.1 Alphaproteobacteria bacterium | reverse complement strand
GATATGGCCTAAGAATTGATTGCCCAAGCCTTCACCACGACTGGCACCGCGTACCAGCCCTGCAATATCAACGAATTCCAATTGCGTTGGGATGATGCTTTTTGAATTGGCCAGTGCCGCCAGTTTTTCCAGGCGGGGATCTGGTACAGCAACCCGACCAACGTTTGGCTCAATGGTGCAGAATGGATAATTAGCCGCCTCCGCCGCTGCCGTCGCAGTCAGCGCGTTAAACAGCGTAGACTTACCAACGTTCGGCAGTCCGACGATACCACATTTAAAGCCCATTCTGAACCTATCTAAAACTTATTAAAATTCTTCAGCCACCGTGCAATATGGCTTACGTAAAACAATAATGTTTCTGTCTTCCCCTTGAGCACCGGGATCCAGAACTTATTGATTTTGCTGGATACCAGCTTTCGCTGGTAAAACGGAAGTATTACAAATCACGCTACTGCGTAATGTCTGTGAGGATTTATGTTGGATTCACCATATCGCCAGGCACCACCCACTGATCAAACTGTTCGGATGTCAACAGCTTCAGATCCAGGGCAGCTTGTTTCAATGTCGTGTTTTCCGCATGCGCTTTTTTGGCAATTTTCGCGGCATTGTCATAACCGATGTGACGATTCAATGCTGTAACCAGCATCAACGATTGCGCCATCAGCTGTTCAATACGGGCGAGATTTGGCTCAATATCGACCACACAGTGATCGGTAAAGCTGACGCAGGCATCGGCCAGCAGGCGGATGGACTGCAGCACACCATACGCCATCACCGGCTTAAAAACGTTTAACTGCAAGTGGCTGTGGGTATTGGCAATCGACACAGATGTATGGTTACCAATCACCTGGCAGCAAACCATGGTCAACGCTTCATTCTGCGTTGGGTTGACCTTGCCTGGCATGATGCTGGAACCTGGTTCATTGGCAGGCAGAATCAACTCTGCCAGCCCACTGCGGGGGCCACAGGCCAGCAGGCGGATGTTGTTGGCCATAGCCATCAGGGAGGTTGCGAGGGTATTGAGCACACCGCTGGTATCCACCATCGCATCATGCACCGACAGGGCTTCAAATTTATTGGGGGCGGTAACGAATGGCAGACCGGTCAGTTTCGAAACATTAGCGGCAAACTGTTCAGCAAAACCAATCTTGCAGTTAATACCCGTGCCTACCGCCGTGCCACCCTGTGCCAGTTGCAGAATCCCTGGCAGGGTGCGCTGCACCCGTTCCATGCCATTATCCAGTTGCTGCACGTAGCCGGAAAATTCCTGCCCCAGGGTTAAGGGGGTGGCATCCTGTAGGTGGGTGCGTCCAATCTTGACGATTTTTGCAAAGTCTTTTGCTTTTTTATCAAGTGCCTGACGGAGATGCTTCAGTGCTGGCATTAATAAATTATTAAGCTCTTCAGCCACGGCAATATGCATCACGGTGGGATAGCTGTCATTGCTGCTTTGCCCCATGTTGACATGGTCATTGGGGTGTACGGGGGTTTTGCCGCCACGTTTACCGCTCAAGCGCTCATTGGCGTAACCGGCAATCACTTCATTGGCATTCATGTTACTTTGCGTGCCGGAGCCGGTCTGCCAGACGGCCAAGGGAAACTGATCATTCAGATCACCGGCAATCACTTTGTCCGCCGCTTCAATAATGGCATCACCAATCTTTTTATCCATCTCACCAAGGGCAATATTGGTCATGGCAGCGGCTTTTTTCTGAATCCCAAATGCCCGCACGATGGGCAGTGGCATTTTTTCCACGCCAATCTTGAAATTTTCCAGGGAACGCTGGGTCTGTGCTGCCCAATAGCAATCGGCAGGGACAGCAATCTCGCCAATGCTGTCGGATTCAATGCGGGTATGCCCGTCAATCTTTGGTAAAGCGGAGGAAGACATCTTCTAAATTAGCCTCTTTTGTGGATATATCAGTAAGGTGAAGGTTGGCACTGTTCAGTGCTTCCAGCACGTTGCTAACCGCCTGATCACCTAAACGCAACTGAAATTGCAGTTGTGAAGGTGTTAGCAGCGTAGGCTGGAAGGGTTGCAGGGCTGGCGGAATGTCAGTTAGTTCTTCCTGAATCCCCACCAGCAGGGTTTTCTGATCCATGCCCTGCAGCAGTTTTTTCTTGTGGTCACAGGCAACCAGTTTGCCTTTATTGATAATCGCCACATAGTCGCATAATTCCTGGGCTTCTTCCAGGTAGTGGG
>JANMDF010000128.1:0-9216 GCA_031376145.1 Alphaproteobacteria bacterium | reverse complement strand
ATATACAGTACCAGGATAACCACAAACGGCATGGCACCCAGAATCTTTGCGGTCATCTTGGCTTCAGAAGATTTTGTATCGACAATGCGTCGAATCTGCTGACGATCGCGCAGAATTTTTGCGAGATTTTCCAGGTTTTCACCCAGGTTGCCCCCGGTTTCCACCTGCAGATTCACCACAATCGCAAAGAAATTAAATTCCTGGGTTGGAATCCGCGTTGTGGTAGCCATAATGGCGTCACTGATCGTCACCCCAAAGGCAACATCGTTACGAATGCGTCGGAACTCAGAACTGACCGGCTCCGGACTGTTTTCCGCGACACTGCCAATCGCCTCAATAATGGGCAATCCTGTTTTCAGTGTGCGTACCATCATTTCCAGGGCATCGGGAAAATATTTATTAAAAGTATCCACGCGTTTTTTAATAGAGCGCGCCAACCACCATGATGGCAGCAGAATGCCGACAGTCAGGCCAGCACCAACCGCCATTTCGATAGGCATTGCAAGGATAATAAAAAGTGCGCCGAAACAGCCAACCCCGATCATAAAACGGAAAACAAGAAATTCCAGTACTGAGATTGACCAGCCCGCCTGACGTAATCTTGACCGTAACGAGTCCGGATCTGCACCCAGTGTCCGGAAAAAATCATCGGAACGTGAATATTGCTTTTGCGCAATACCGGACGCCCGTTGATTATTTTTCTGTGTTTTTGCGCTGCTGATATTCGGTTTTTTCGCGCCGAATTTCTGTGCCCGCTTATGTACCTTGGCCGCACCAAAATTTAACACCGGGTACAGCAGCAGAAAGATAATGCTGAGCGCAAGCGAGGCAATAACAAATGTTTTAATAGCTTCCATAATCTGTGCCTACATATTCATTGCGTCAACAAGATCACGCTCAAGGTTGAAGTATTTAGCTTTCTTGACAAAATGCGGTGTCAGACGGGTGGAGACATATTCACCCACCAGCTTGCCGTCCGCATCTTCTGAGATATAATTAAAGGTAAACAGATCCTGGGTGACAATCACATTCTCTTCCATCCCCAGCACTTCCATAATGTGCGTAATCCGCCGCACGCCATCACGCATCCGCGAGACCTGCACGATCAGATCAACGGCTGAACTGATCATCGACCGCGTTACTTTTTCCGGCATGGAAAATCCGGCCATATTCAGCATGTTTTCCATACGGATCAATGCCGTACGTGGTGTATTGGCGTGGAGTGTTGACATGGAACCATCATGGCCGGTGTTCATGGCCTGCAGCATGTCAATAATTTCGCCACCACGGCATTCCCCGACAATAATCCGATCCGGACGCATCCGCAGGGCATTTTTGACCAGATCACGGATGCTGATTTCACCATCACCCTCCAGGTTGGCCGGGCGGGTTTCCAGGCGCACCACGTGCGGCTGCTGCAGGGCTAATTCGGCTGAATCCTCAACGGTAACCACACGTTCACCCGTATCAATTTTCTGTGACAGGGCGTTAAGCAAGGTGGTTTTACCCGCGCCCGTACCACCGGACACGATGATGTTTAATCTTGCGGCACTGGCAACGGACAGCACTTTAGCCATGGCATGCGACATGTTACCCTGATCGGCCATGCGTTCCAGCGTAATGCCACGATTACCAAAGCGACGAATGGAAATAGAGGCACCATCCAGCGCCAGTGGCGGGATAATAATGTTGACACGGCTGCCATCGGCAAGACGGGCATCAACCATCGGCGATGTTTCATCCACGCGTCGGCCAACCTGGGATACAATGCGCGTTGCAATGTTCAAGACATGTTGTTTGTCACGGAATACCACATCGGTTTTTTCCATTTTGCCGAATCGTTCCACATAAATGCAGTGTGGTCCGTTCACCATAATATCGGTAATGGCGGGATCATGCAGCAGTGGTTCCAGTGGCCCCAGACCCAGCATATCATCCAGCAGCAGATTGATCAGCTGCTGCTGCTCTTTCAAGTTTAACTGCAGGCGTTGTTCGGTCAGAATCTCACTGATCACATCCTGCAACTGCACCGTCAATTCCTGACGTGGCAACGTTGCCGCCGCAACGGTATCAATGCGGCTCATTAATACGCTCTGCACACGCGATTTTGCGGCCAGGACTGTCGGGCTGCGGTTCTGGTTCAGATCCACCATCTGTGTAGGAGTAGATGCTTGCACAGGTGCTGTCTGGCCTGCCTGAAGCGGCTGAGCAGCCTCATTAACAGACTGGCTTTTGGCAGTACGATCTGCAACAGCATTAATTAAAAAGGTGACAACGTTACGCTGATCAATCAGCGTCAACTGCTGTCCCGTTGCCGAGAGCCACTCGCTGAGAATAACGTTGATCCGTTTGGCCAGCATCCCACGCGTGCAGTTTTTTGCTTCTTCCACCGCAATACGCTTGAAAACGATCGGCAGTATGTGCTTGCGCGCAACTTCAAGTAGCGATGGAGAGCTGCGCGGACGGCTACCATCTGTGGTTTCTGCTGCACCCTCTGGAATGGGTTGTGATAAATTGTTCTGATCTTCTGACATAATATACAGCCTTACGCGAATCTATTGATTAAAGACTTAATAAACGAATTATTTTTCTTAACCACGTGGGTGGTATCTGCAATTGACAGACACAATGCACGCAATACTTCTACCACCTTGGATTGCGGATACATTAATGGCGCAGCCTTACCGTTATTCATGGCGGCGGAAATTACCCCGGGTGCATCTGGCAGAATTGCGGAAACAGCCATGCCAATCTGCGTTTCAAAATCTTTTAACGGCAACTGGCCAACATCTTTTTCCCGTTTTTTATTAATCACCACACGCACATCTTTACCACTGACCACACGCCGCACCTGGTTAAGAATAGTAACCGTATCACGCAAGCCGGAAATCGTGAGTTCAGCGATCAGAATAATCACATCCGCATTGGTGAACAGCTGTGGGCAGCGCACCAGCGAAGACCGCGGCACGTCCATCACGACAAAATCCCGTTTTTCCCGCAGCTTGCTGATCAATTTGTCAATCGCATGATCGTTGAAGACAATGTAATCAGTCATGTTTTCTTCAGCGGCCAGGACATACAGTCTTGGTGAAGCTTTGACCAGCGACCCTTCAACAAACAGCTCATCCACACGGTTTGGACTCTCCAGCGCATCACGGAAGCCAATACTGGGTTCAACATCAAGCGACAGCGCGACCGTTCCGAAATGCACATCCAGATCAACAATCGCAACGTTTTTCTGCAATTCTTCGGCGATAATCCAGCTGGCGTTCACGACAAATGAAGATGTTCCTACGCCACCATGTACCCCCATGACCGTAATCAATTTTGCAGCTTTCTGTTCATGAAGATGCAAGCCTGAATGATCCATTTTCGCCATGCTGGCTGACATCATGATGCTGTAGACATCATCTACACCCAGTGGCATCAGCATATAATCTGACGCCCCCAGTTTGATCAATTCACGGTAAAATTTAACATCATTATTGTTGCCCACAAAAACAATGGCACTGGCACTCGCGCAGCACTGCATAATCTGACTGACAGATTCCAGAACCTCCTGTTTGGCATCGCCCAGATCCATAATGACGTATCTGGGATTTTTTGCAAAAATCTCTGGTTTAGCAGCAGCCTCGGCAGCACTGAGGGTAAGGATCTCCGCGTTTGGCCAATAACGCTCGCTCAGTTCCTGCGCAACTTTTCTAACTTCAGGAGTATTAACAATAGCGAGTAAATCCATGGTGACCTTGCTTGTTTTTTTATGTGTTAGAATGCCATGCTAGCACAGAACCGCCCACATTTGGAATGAATCAATTGCTACTTTCAACAGAGACCGAGGCGTCGCCTTCTGCTTCAAACGTACCCGTGTAAACCTCTTTAAGCTTTACCACATCATAATCACTGGCATAAGCTGGATTCATAGGTTTACCCTGAATCAGAGAGGTTTTATCTTTCACCTGAGCCAGTAACGCCTTGTTCACTGCGCAACCGGTAATATTGCCTTTGCTGTGTGGTTTGGCGGTACGCCAGTCCCATCCCTCATAATGCGGGCAGTTGGCGGCACGGATATCATACTGGCGGACAATAACTGCAATCTTGCGTGTTACCGTTGGGGCGTCTGCGGGTTTTGCCGATGGTGTCGCTGCTGGTACAGCTGCGACGGCGTCTGCTTCAACTTCCTCAATAACATTCACCTTGATGTCCTGCCCGGCAACGGTATTCAGAACGCCCTGCAACGCGGCAACTACAGCTGGATCATGGTATGGTTTTACACCCAGTTCGACTTCTTCCGGCTTGCGTAATACGGAAACAAAAAATGCCGAATCTTTCGACGTTTTGTAATACGTCAGGAAGCGCTCAATACTGCCAACCTGATCGGCATTCAACTGGCTTTGGCCAGGTGCGAATTTTAATGTGACACGATCTTCTGCATAAGAAGATACATATTCCGGCTTACGGAACGGCTCCTGATTTGCCAGCGGGGTTTGACCGGCGCATGCCGCCAGCAACGTCAGACCCAGGATGGTGGTGTATTTCAGGTTGTTTTTAATGTGTTTAGACATGATACATTCCAATCGTTTAAATGAATACTGCTGTAACCTATTCCATCATGAAACCGGCAGGGCCAATAAGCTTACCCTGTAATGCCGGTACCGTGGTGGGTTGCAGTGTGGTCTGTGCTGTTTGATTATACAGAACACGATCCTTGTCGGTAGGTCTGGTTGCAAAATCTACCGGCATTGCTATATCAGCATCGTTTACCGGCTCTGTCAGGAATGGCGTTACCATCACCAGCAGTTCACTGTCGTTGCTGGCATAACTGCGCGATTTAAACAGATTACCTAACACCGGCAGATCACCAAGCCATGGGAATTTATCAATGTTTTCGCGCAGTGTATTCTGGAACAGGCCTGCAATACTCAGGCTTTGACCATCACCCAGTTCAACAGTGGTATCAACCTTACGCGTAGTAAGGCCGGGAATGGTAAAGCCATTCAGGGTCACGGAATTACTCTGACTTAATTCACTGACCACCGGATTCACGTGCAGGCGAATACGGTTATCATTCAGAATAACCGGCGTAAAGTTCAGTGCCACACCAAACTGCTTGTACTCAACAGTGGTTTCTGCATCCGCGCCTGTACCGCTGCGTACCAGAATTGGAAATTCACCACCCGCCAGGAAACTGGCGGTTTCACCGGAAATCGCCGTCAGGTTCGGCTCGGCAAGCGTTGTGAGCAAGCCATGACTTTCAAGGGCTTCAACCACAAATTCAATGGCATTTTTACCATCCACGAAACCACCCAGCAGGGTGAAAGTATCCTGTCCAACACCAAAGCCGTTGAATTGTCCTTGCGAGAGCGCCTCTACATCGCCAGGCAGTGCAAGACCTTTCTGCCCGAATGTTCCCCAGTTAAAGCGGTTGTTCCGTCCACTGGATCGCGGGCTGATCCCGAATTGCTGCGTAATGCTTTTCTGTACTTCGGCAACACGGACGCGTAGGGTCACCTGGTTGGTCTCGCTGACCGAAATCATATTAACAACCTTGTCTTCAGCAACAAAGGTTTTGGCCAGACGGATCGCCATTTCGGCTTCGCTGCTGGTGCGGACGTTACCTGTCAGGACATAGCTGTCATTCACCGGTTGCACTGTCACGGAAGATTTTGGCAGCAATTCATTCAGGCTGGTTTGCAGTTCCTGAATATTGGCAATAACCTGTACGGTGCGGGTCGTAATAATATTACCAGCGTCGTCGAGGACATGCACCGTTGTTGAACCTGGCTTGACGCCAAAAACATACAGCATGTTGGCAAATTTCAGCTCAACATCAGCAATTTCCGGATCTGCAACAAACACCGCGCTGGCATTTTTGGTCAGCTTAACAAAGCTGCCTTTACCGGTTTTTATCTGCACCGTCGGGGCATCAGCAACCGCTTGTGCCTGTGCTTCGGCAGGTAACAGCGTGACGCTGCCAACCCCAAGCGCAATACCAAAGGCTATACTGGCAATGCCATATTTGAGTTTGTTTTTCATTGGCTTATCTTTCGAATGCGCAAACATGTGTAAATCCTTTATTAAGAAACTGAATACTGTTCAGGACTATTGTGCGGATGCAGGCTGTGCAGGCGCGGACTGCGCTGGTGCAGGCTGCACCGAAGAACTGCCGCCCTTGCCGCGAAATACCGTCACTGCGGCACCACTGGCGGCACCCTCATCACGTTTGCGGGCTGGACTGACATCACTTTCGGTAATCTTTATGTACTCAAAACCTTCATCGCCGATGGCAGAGACAACAGGTGCTGTACTTGTTGTATCACTCTCATCTTTGGTTAAAGCACTGAGGATGGCGGTAATCTGGCCAAGTTCAATGGACAGGGCAATGCGCTGCACCATGTCACTTTCCAGTTCCAGAGTAATGGCTTCATAGGCTGCAGGTGATGCAGGTGGTGCACCATCCGCCGCTGCCGGATCGGCGGCAATCGGACGACCGGTATTCATGCCGGTGGCAATAACGCGGGCGTTGCGTAGAATGGTTTCACTGACCTGCTCGGGAATATTCTGTACAACGGGCGTGCCATTGGCCTGCTGAGTGGTGACTTCTCTACTTACCGTCTGGGTCAGGATCAGATCCACAATGTCACCAGGCTGAATCAGGTTGGAGGCACTGGTTTTCTGACTCACCGGAATGGACAGTGCTTTTGTACCAGGTTTCAACACGGCAGCCAGGAAACCACGATCATTGGCTTTCATGATTTTAACGGGACTGACTGGCTCACCCGCTGCCAGTTCAGAGCGCACAACAGAACCATTCAGGCCGTCCAGCGGATGCTGTTCAACAATCAGAAAATCCTCGCGCACACTGCTTTTTGGCCAGGGGCGCACTTCCAGATCACCATTGCGAATCAATGTGCCGACACCCAATGTGCGATTGGCTACAATCACATTGATGGAATCAGATTCAATCCGTACTTCCTGCGGTACCAGCTGCTGTATCTGCTGATTGCCAGCAGCCATTTGATCATTAACATACCAGGCGAGTAATGCTGCAATGCCGATGGCGGCGGCTAATAATACGATACGCATATGCGTGACTCCTTAAAACGACAAATGTGATAAAGTTGGCTGAAGATACTGTAAGGCAACAAAAAAACCGCCAAAACTGATGGCAACGCCGTAAGGGATTTTGATGCTGCGTAATGTTGGTTGCATGGCTTTCTGCATATAAAACATACCGTAATGATACCCTGCGATTCCCAGGGACAGCAAACCGCCCAATACAGACACAATGACCAGCATCGTGAAAACATGATCCGCACCCGCCCAAAGGGCAACCGAGGTCAACAGCTTCACATCACCACCGCCCAGGGCGTTTGCCATAAACAGTACAAAGCCGACTGCAAAAACAACAACCGCCGCAATAATGGCATGCAGAACATGAATCTGTGTTTCAGACGTCAGCACAAACGGAACAAACAGCAATAATGCTGTCAGGGACGTCGGGTTGGTAATTTTATAAAAACGCATATCTGTGGTCGCTGCATAGGCTAATGTAATGACCAGCAGCAAAACACAAACCTGGTTAATAAAAAGTAACTCAGTCATCACTGTCCTTGCACCTTCTCGTGTTCCTTAGAATAAGTGTTGCAATAATGCAACTTTTTATTCAAGCAGAATACACAACATCTATAACATAATTATTCTAAATTTTTAAGCAATTTTTGCAATAAAGCGATAATGCTTCTTTTTTATTAAAAAAACGTTAACGTTAAGAGCAATTTGTGCACGAAATATTTTCATGACTTGCGCAAAACGTCTTCGACATACCGCAAGCCTGCTTTAGCGCGCATTTTTATTGAATGACCCTGACATCCTATCTTAGCCGCTTGCGTTACAGCAACAGTCCCTATATACCAGCCTAAATCTCCACAAAACCCTTACCTGCGCTGGGTGCACCGTATCATATGACTGACGCATTTACCGAAGAAGCCCTGAATTATCACCGTTACCCCAAGCCAGGCAAGCTGGAGGTTGTCGCCAGTAAAGCCCTGTCAACGCAACGCGATCTGGCACTCGCCTATTCACCTGGCGTTGCGGCTGCCTGTGAAGCCATTGTTGCCGATCCCTCACAAGTCGATCACCTGACCAGCCGCGCCAATCTGGTGGCGGTCATCACGAATGGCACCGCCGTCCTGGGACTGGGTGCCATTGGCCCCCTGCCTGCCAAACCAGTAATGGAAGGCAAGGCCGTACTGTTTAAAAAATTCGCCGGTATTGATGTTTTTGATATTGAAATTAACGAGCGTGATCCCGAAAAACTGATTGAGATTATCGCCAGCCTTGAGCCTACCTTTGGTGGGATTAATCTGGAAGATATTAAAGCCCCTGAATGCTTTCAGGTGGAAGATGCCTTGAAAAAACGTATGGGCATTCCTGTGTTTCATGATGATCAGCATGGTACCGCGATTATCGTGGGTGCGGCTATTACCAATGGCCTGCGCGTGGTGGGTAAGGATATAAAAGACGTAAAACTGGTGGTTTCCGGTGCCGGTGCGGCGGCTATTGCCTGCCTTGATCTGTTGGTCTCTCTGGGAATGCCCATACATAATATATATGTAACGGATATTGAAGGGGTGGTTTACAAAGGGCGTACCGTCCTGATGGATCCACGCAAAGAACGCTATGCCCAGGACACCAAAGCCCGCACCCTGGCCGACATTATGCCGGATGCAGATATTTTCCTGGGCTTAAGTGCCCCCAATGTCCTGAAAGCCGAGATGGTGAAGGGCATGGCAGCAAAGCCATTGATTCTGGCACTCGCAAATCCTAATCCAGAGATATTGCCGGATGTGGCGAAAAATGTGCGCCCTGATGCCGTGATTGCCACAGGCCGTTCGGATTTTCCCAACCAGGTAAACAATGTTCTGTGTTTCCCGTATATTTTCCGTGGTGCCCTGGATGTAGGGGCAACCACGATTAATGAAGCGATGAAAGTTGCCTGTGTGCGTGCCATTGCCGATCTGGCCATGGCGGAACCGTCTGATATTGTTGCCAAGGCTTACGGCGATGGCGAGCAGCTGATTTTCGGGGCAACCTACCTGATCCCAAAACCCTTTGACCCGCGTTTGATTATCGAACTGGCACCAGCCGTAGCCAAAGCAGCCATGGATAGTGGTGTTGCCACCCGTCCTATCAAAGACTTTGACGCCTATCGTCAGC
>JANMDF010000048.1:0-4960 GCA_031376145.1 Alphaproteobacteria bacterium | reverse complement strand
GGCCATTGGATAACTGCCTCCAAAATCGCCTGGAAATAACCAAAAACTACTTCCTCTTACCAAGCCAATAACCCTTTAGGCTCTATTGCCCAAAAAATTCCTTGATCCCCTTGTATCACTCACCTTTTGCAGAGGTTCCTAAAGTTTATTTCAGTTGCCTGCCTGCCCCCCAGCGACTAAAGCAAGAGAGAGGCGTATTTTTTAAAAAGGCAAGCCATGCAGGACACCACCCTTTGGATCATGATTGGTTTTTTTGGCCAGGCACTGTTTACGGGTCGGTTTGTGGTGCAGTGGCTGTACAGTGAAAAGCATGGCCGCAGCTTGATTCCGCTGGCCTTCTGGTATTTCAGTATTGGCGGCGGCCTGGTTTTATTAGCCTATGCCATCCATCGACAGGATCCCGTCTTTATTGCCGGCCAGGCTGGCGGAATGATTGTGTATGCCCGCAATCTGTTTTTAATTCGACGCGAAAAGCTGAATAACAGGTGTGCCACCACCACTCCGAACACCAAGACTCCAGATGCCTGAAGCGGCCACTCCGTTATCCAACCTGTTAGGCACACACCACCCGTGGCCGTGGCGGATTGTTTCGTCACGCTATCTGTTCCTGGTCTTTCTCACCGTGGTGCTGCTGACTGGCGATGTCGTATCATTCAGAGTGGCGGGCATGACGGTGCGGCTGGTGGTGGTTGGGCTCGCCATCATGCTGATGATTCAATATATCTATCTGCGTGATAAATTATTACTGGATCCACAGCTGGTTACCCGGTTTTTTCTGCTCTGTCTGGCAGTTTCGTTTTCGATGATCAATACCATCGCACCGCTGCAGAGTATTGGCTACATCGCCTGGATTTACGCAACGGTTTTTCTGGTGATGACACCGCTGTATAACCAAGCTCTGTGGAGCAAAAGCGAGGATTCTTTCGGTATCTGGCTGTTAGCCTTTCGTATCATGGGTGCATTGCTGATTCTGGAAGCCCTGTTCTTTCCACGTGGTCTGGATCCACGCCCGCACCTGCTGTTTTATGAGACGTCTTACGCCGCCATGTTTTTTAACATGTATTTTGCAGCCAGCCTGTACCTTGCTCTTGATTATGCGCATCGCTACTGGTGGGATGTATTATTTTCATTGCTGGTGATCGTGGCACTTGCCTCTGCAACCGCGATACTGGGGGTGCTGATCTGCCTGCTGCTGGTGATTCCATTTTCAAAGCGTAAAATGCTGTTACTGCTGTGTGTTGTGCCGACATTTCTGGGCGGTCTGATCATCGCGTACCTTCAGCTTGAAGGTACGCATCTGGGCTATCTGATGTTTGGCTTTTTAGAGGCCGGCATTGAAGATCCGGAAAAGTTCCTGGGTGCACTGATGGGACGTTCCGGCAACCGTGGCCTGTTGGTGATGATTGGTATTGATTTGTTTTCACAGCATCCCCTTTATGGTATCGGCATCGGCTCAGGCAACGCCTGGAATACCCAGATGCCAATCCCGGATTATGTAAAGCCGTTTTTGTTTGAAACCGTTGGTATTCGCTCAAATCCCTTTGCCAGTATTCCGGTTGAAGTGCTGGCAGAAACCGGTCTGCTGGGCTTTACAGGTTTTCTGGTGATTATTGCGTACGCCGTGCATCGCACCAGACGGCTGAAACTCCCTAAAACACCGGAAGGTTTCTATGCCAAAGCCACGCTGATTGCCTTTCTGGCGGGCGGCATTCTCCTGTGTGGATCAAGTAATTTTTTACGTTTTTACTGGTGGAGTGTATTAGCACTTGGCCTGGGACTGGCAACACGTTATGAAAGCCAGCAGCCCGAACATTCTTCAGGGAGACTGATACCATGACCACAGACGCCGTAAATACCTTGCCCCTGACAACGCTGCCCGGCTACCTGCAGCATTTACGGCGCAGAAAATTTCTGGTGCTGGGTGGGCTTGCGGGCGCAGTGATTCTGGGGTTGATCTATCTGGCCGTGGTCACACCATCCTATACCGTTACCCTGGTGGTGGCTGCCGTTGAAAATGAAGGCCCGGGGATGAGCGAGCTTGGTTCCATCTCCAGCCTGCTGTCGCTGGGACGCACGCCAGCAACCCTGGCAAAATCCTACCAGGATCTGATTAACACCCCATTTTTTGCCAGCCGTCTGATTGCCAAACACCCAGAAATTCTGCATCACTTATATCCAGATCAGTGGGATGCCGAAAAAAAAGAGTGGCATCCCCCATCGAATATTAAGTTTTTTATCAAACGCATGTTGTTTGGGGTGATTGGCCGCACGGCCTGGGCACCGCCCGGAGCGGACGCACTGTCTGAGCAACTGACCAACAATGTCAGCATCGCACCCAGCAAGGAAAATGCTTATATCGTTATTGAGTATAAAACGTATGATGCCACCTTCGGTAAAAATCTGCTTGGCTGGTTGCATGCTGAGGCAGATGCCAACATGCGGGCGCGTGATGTCAACAGTACGGATTCACGGATTCAGTTTCTGAAATACATGCTGACCCAGACCGAAAACGTCGCCGAGCAGCAGGCCATCAACCGGATGATTATGTTCAACGTTAATAAACTGCTGAATGTCAAGAACAACCTGCCTTATGCGATGGAAGTTATTGCTGCCCCCATGTCTACCGATCTGCCCCGCGATCCAAAGCCGTTTAAAATTCTGCTGATTGCAATTGTGCTGGGCGGTGCTTTTATTGTGCTGCTAAGCTGGCTGAGTTACCTGCGTTCACTCAATACACCTGCGTAAAATGGACTGGCTGCATACGCTGACACAATACATTCCCGTACAGCAACTGCTTCTGTACACAACCGCTGTTGCCTGCCCGGTACTGGCATGGGTACTTACCAGATTTGCTTTCAGTATCATTAAAAGGCAGGGCAACCCTGCACCCCTGCTGGATAAACTGCGCCCTGCCACCTGGCTGATCATCAGTGTTGTGCTCTTAAACATTGCAGCCTTATGGTTTCCAGAGGTCACTGCTGCAAAACACTGGTGGCAGTATCTGGAAACATCGCTGCTGGCATTAGCCAGCGTCCTGCTGCTGCTGCGCGGCGTTGATTATCTGGAATACCTGCTGCAACGCGGCTTCAGTGGTAATAAGACGGCACAGTCTTTAATCATGCCGATCAAACGGATGCTTAAGATTCTGCTGCTGATTCTGTTTGTGCTGTTCTGGCTGCAGAATCTTGGCTTTAATGTAGCCGCCGTCCTTGCAGGGCTTGGTATTGGGGGTATTGCCATCGCGCTGGCCTCTCAGAAAAGTGTTGAAAACCTGTTTGGCGGCATCATGCTGGCCACTGATCAACCCGTACGCATTGGTGATTTATGCCGCTATGCTGACGGTAAAATGGGCACTGTAGAGGATATCGGCCTGCGCAGCGTGCGGTTACGCACGTTGGATAATACGCTGGTCAGCATTCCCAACGCAGCCTTTGTGGAAATGCCGATTGAGAATTTTGGCGCCAGACATAAAACCCTGCTGCATACCACCATAGCCCTGCGGTATGAAACAACGCCGGATCAGATCCGTACGATTGTTGCCGAAACGCGCAAACTTTTATTATCGCACCGTAAAATTGATAATGACCCTGCCCGGGTGCGCTTTATTGGCTTCAGCCCCAGTTCTCTTGATATTGAGGTTTTTGCCTATGTGCGCACCAGCGACTGGAACGAACACCTGGCGGTGCGTGAAGACATTTTCCTGCAGCTGATGGATATCATTCACGCTGCTGGCAGTGGTTTTGCGTTTCCATCACAGACCGTATATATGCGCCGCGATGCTGGCCTTGACGCGGGTAAAACCGCTGCGATTGTACAGGCGATGCAGCACGCACGCAGCAACAATATCATGCCATCTCCAGACTGGTCAGACAGCCAGCGACAGGAGTTTCAAGACAGCCTAGACTGGCCACCAACTGGCTCTGTTGTGAATGTGCAAAAGAAATAATAGTGCGACGGATTTTTAATGGCCTGAAACTGCAAAATGTGCGCAAACGCACAGAAATATCTGTATAACTATTGTACGCTGCAGCTACATCAAATCGGATAATATCAACCATGACTTTTGCAGATACCATCGCTTATGACGTTGACAACACAACATACCATACTGCTCGCGGCATTCCTGTTACAGGCAATGTACATATGAAAGCCTTTGGTGAAAATGGGTTGACCGAGGCACTGGCCATGCTGGACTTTTTACAAGTACGCGGCAAGTTTAGCGCGTATCAGAATAAGGTACATGTGGGATTTTCAGGCTGGTTTAATCTGGACATAATGGCCGTCATGCAACAGCCATATGGTGTATTTGCTGACATCAATGCTACACAAAAACCCTTCTGGGAAGCAACATTTGCAACTCTTGCCGCCACACCACACCGCCGTGATTTCCCAGAAGCTATTGCCACAACGTATGCCGGATTTTCTATTCGCAGTAATGCTACACTACAGCGTGACATCAACCAATACCAGACAACTCCACATTTTTTGTCGAATGATTATTTGTATGATCACCTGCATACAGCCGCCAGAGATGGTCGCATGGCGGCAATTACCCTTGATATTCTAGATACTGCCCGCATCCAGCAACTTGCCGAAAGTCTGCAGCAACAGAATTTGCAGGTTGGTAGTGTTTATATCAGCAATATCATGATGACATTTAAAGCATTCTCAGTCACCGCCATGGCCTACGCGATCAGCCCTAACAAGGTTCGCAATGATACTTTTCAAGCCCTAAACACCAGTCTTTCTAATATTAAACATCTGTGTCATGATCACGATGTCATCATGATTGAAGGCTCCATAGGAAACGGTGTGGTCGTTGGTATGGAACCTGAAATCACCACTGCTCTTTATCAACGCTACAATGATGATGTTGGGTTGCTGCCCAACATCTGGCTTCCGGATTTTCAACAGCGATTCTACAACTCACGCTGATTAGACGGGTAGTACCACCGTCACA
>JANMDF010000047.1:0-2057 GCA_031376145.1 Alphaproteobacteria bacterium | reverse complement strand
GGGGGTGAAATATTTGGTGACGGGATTTATCCCGGTCCGGCAATGGGTGCAGCCGGCGCGGCGTAGTGGGGGAAGATTCCTCCTTTTATTTTCCCCCCGAAATGCGTTGTTTTGCACCTTCTTTGAATCTTTTAACCCTTTCATCTTTTAGAAGAAATGAATTCACTTGGTAGGCACATTTTGGTCGAGTACTACGAATGCAATCCCGACATCCTCAACGATGTCATGTTGATCGAAAACAGCATGGTAGGCGCGGCAAAACACGCTGAGGCGACGGTGATCAATGCGACTGTCCACCACTTTTCGCCCTTTGGCGTGTCGGGTGTCGTCGTGATCCAGGAAAGCCACCTTGCGATCCACACTTGGCCTGAGTACGGCTACGCTGCTGTGGACGTGTTTACTTGCGGTGAAGTGGTCGATCCATGGGATTGCTACAAATTCCTCAAGGATGCCTTCCAAGCCAAATATGCCTCTGCCATGGAGATGCTCCGCGGTCAGGAAGGCTTGCTCAACAAGAGCACCTTTGACGTGGACAGCTTTGTCGCCGACCGTGGCGTCCCGGCTTCCATTCAAAACGTGCGCAACGTGTGGTTCACCGAGCGCAACGAAACCGCAGCCTTCTCGCTGCGCCACAAGGGCGACCGCCTCTTTGCTGGCCAAAGCGACTTCCAGAAGGTAGAAATCTTCGATACCTACGCCTACGGTCGCCTCCTCACCCTCGACGGCATGGTCATGACCACCGAGAAGGACGAGTATGTGTACCACGAAATGATCTCTCACGTGGCGATGCAGACGCACCCCAACCCCAAGCGCGTGCTCATCATCGGTGGTGGCGACGGCGGCGTGGCCCGCGAAATGCTGCGCTACCCTGGTGTCGAGGAGGTCGTGATGGTCGAGATCGACGGCATGGTCATCGACGCCTCCAAGGAATTCCTCCCTGAGATTGCATCCGAGTTTGGCAATCCACGCCTCACGCTGCTCGTCGCCGACGGCATCGACTACGTGGAAAATTGCGCAGATGGTGCATTCGACGTGGCCATCATCGACTCGACCGACCCTGTCGGTCCGGCAGAGGGCCTCTTCACCGACAAATTCTACCGTGGCGTCCACCGCATCCTCAAGAGCGACGGCATCATGGTGACGCAAAGCGAGAGCCCACGCTTCAATACCGAGGTTTTCCGCGAAATCTTCGATTGCTACCGTGGCATCTATGGCCAGGACAAGGTGTCTTGCTACCTCGCCTATATCCCGACCTACCCCAGCGGTATGTGGAGCTTCAGCTTCTCGTGCAAAGGCAATCAGCATCCGCTGAACGGCTTTGACCACGCCAAGGCAGAGGCATTTGCGACCGCCAACGACCTCAAGTACTACAACGGCGACATCCACAAGGCTGCGTTTGCGCTGCCTGGATTCGTGAAGACGCTGCTCCACAAACCTGCTTGATCCATGTCCAAGATCGACAAGATTGAGGGCTTCAACCCCAACGGGGCTGGAGACACCTCGGGCAAGATCTTCGGGTTGCCGTTTTCGGTGGACGATGCCGATGTGGTGGTGCTGCCTGTGCCGTGGGATGTGACGGTTTCCTATGGAGCCGGCACGGCCTACGGGCCCGAGGCCGTGCTGGGCGCATCCCCGCAGCTCGATCTGTACGACGAGGACTTGGGCAGCATCTGGCATTGTGGCATCGCCATGTTGCCCATCGATGAGGCCCTGCAGGCGCGCAGTGAGGCGTTGCGTGCCATGGCCGAGCCGATCATTCGCATGAATGAGGAAGGCTTGGATCCGCTGGCGAACGCGACGACGGCTGCTCAGCTCGCCGAAATCAATGCAGGTTGTGCCGCGATGTGTGATTGGGTGGAGCGTGAGTCGGCTGCGATCATGGCCCAGGGCAAAAAAGTGGCGCTGCTCGGCGGCGATCACAGCACTCCCTTGGGACTCATGCGGGCGCTGGCCAAGCGCCACGGGAGCTTTGGGATCTTGCAGATCGACGCGCACATGGACTTGCGCGAGGCCTACGAGGGATTCAAGTATTCCCACGCGAGCATCATGTACAACGC
>JANMDF010000287.1:0-3313 GCA_031376145.1 Alphaproteobacteria bacterium | reverse complement strand
GCACCACCCTGTCCATCTCACGCAGAAATTTCTCCACCCGAAGGGGCTTGGCTTTCATACGGTACCTCATCGTTATTTGCATAACCACCTTCTATCCCTTCTACACAGCTCTTGCCATACCTTTTGCAGAGCTTCCTATAGCACATGCCCTATAAAAAACCTGGACTCCGGCTTTTGCCGGAAAAACGGAAACATCGTTATTTTGCGTAAGTCCGGTATAGCTGAAAAAGCAGACAGCATCAGCGACAAAACACTTGCCTGTGCCAACAGAAATGCTTAGTACAGCACCTGTAGAACTGTCCGTGACTGGTGTTTCTGCACACAGAGTTTTCAGTAAAAAAGCATGAAAAAACATATGCTCAAACGATATTTGCCCCTGTTATTTCTCGGCCTGCTGCTTGCTATGCCTGCACTTGCGGCGGAGGGGCTTCCCGTTGACAAGGGGCTTGGATTGCAGACACCTGTTTCGCCGGTGGCGGAGAAGGTTTCGGCTTTTCATGACTTGCTGCTCTACATTATCACGGCAATTGTGATTTTTGTCACGGCACTGTTGATCTGGGTCTGTTTTCGATACAGTGCCAAGCGTAACCCGAATCCATCAAAGGTTGCGCATAACACGCTGATTGAAGTCATATGGACGGCGGTTCCCGTGCTGATCCTGGTGGCGATAGCAATTCCCAGTATCAAAATGCTGTACTATGTTGGCGAAACGCCGGATCCGGAATTGACGGTAAAACTCACCGGTCACCAGTGGTACTGGCAGTATACATATCCTGATAACGGGGATATTGATTTCGATTCCAACATGATCGTTGAAAAAGATCTGACGCCTGAACAGATTAAAGGTGGTTTGCGCCTGTTGGCCGTAGATAATCCGCTGGTGTTGCCGGTGGATACCAATATCCGCCTGTTGGTTACCTCAGCCGATGTGATTCATGCCCTTGCCATGCCATCCATGGGCTTGAAAAAAGATGCGGTGCCCGGGCAACTGAACGAAACCTGGACGCGTATTGAACGCGAGGGTGAATATTACGGGCAATGTTCAGAAATCTGCGGCCCTGCCCATGCCTTCATGCCGATTGCCATTCATGCGGTCAGTAAAGAAGCGTATGCCGATTGGGTAAAAAGCAAGGGTGGAACAATACCTGGCGAAAAAACAGCCGCGTTGACTTCCGCGCCTGCTGCGCCATCTGCTGCTGCAAAACAAGAATAAGGTACTAAACCATGGCTAATGCCCACACAACAGCTGACCACCACGATCATAAGCCCGGGTTTGTCGCTCGCTGGTTGTTTTCCACCAACCATAAAGATATCGGTACGCTGTACCTGATCTTTTCGGTGATTGCGGGACTCATTGGCGGTGCGTTCTCTGTCATGATGCGCATGGAACTGGAAACCCCAGGGATTCAATTTCTGGGCGATAATCTGCAGTTCTATAATGTGCTGATTACGGCGCATGGCCTGATCATGGTGTTTTTTGTGGTTATGCCGGCACTCATTGGCGGTTTTGGTAACTGGTTTGTGCCATTGATGATTGGCGCACCAGATATGGCTTTTCCGCGCCTGAATAACATCAGTTTCTGGTTGATTGTGCCTGCGTTTGCGCTGCTGTTAGGCTCTGCCTTTGTCGATGGTGGGGCAGGGACGGGCTGGACGATTTATCCACCATTATCTGCAACCTTGGGGCATCCGGGGGCGGCCGTTGACATGGCGATTTTCTCGCTGCACCTGGCAGGGGCAAGCTCTATTCTGGGGGCGATTAACTTTATTGCTACGATTCTGAACATGCGCGCCCCGGGCATGACCATGCATAAGATGCCCCTGTTTGCCTGGTCGATGCTGGTGACCGCCTTCCTGCTGCTGCTGGCCGTACCGGTGCTGGGTGGCGGTATTACCATGCTGCTGACTGATCGTAACTTTGGCAGTACGTTCTTTGATCCGGCAGGAGGGGGCGATCCAGTATTGTTCCAGCACCTGTTCTGGTTTTTCGGCCATCCGGAAGTGTATATCATGATTCTACCGGCTTTCGGTATTATCAGCCATATTGTTTCCACGTTTGCCCGTAAGCCGATTTTCGGTTACCTCGGCATGGTGTATGCCATGGTGTCTATTGGTGTGATTGGCTTTGTCGTGTGGGCGCACCACATGTATACCTCTGGTCTCAGTGTCAATGCGCGGGCGTATTTTACCATCGCCACATTGATTATTGCCGTGCCTACCGGGATCAAGATCTTCTCTTGGATTGCCACGATGTGGGGCGGAGCGATTACTTTCCCAACCCCGATGCTGTTTGCCATTGGCTTTATTTTCCTATTCACCATTGGTGGTGTTACCGGTGTGGTGTTGGCCAATGCGGGGATGAGCACCGTCATGCATGATACCTATTATGTGGTGGCGCATTTTCACTATGTATTGTCCATGGGTGCAGTCTTTGCGATTTTTGCCGGATTTTATTACTGGTTTGGCAAAATGTCCGGCTATCAGTATTCGGAGTTCTGGGGGAAGATTCACTTCTGGCTGTTCTTCATCGGTGTAAACATTACCTTTTTCCCACAGCATTTCCTTGGTTTGCAGGGGATGCCGCGCCGGTATGTGGATTATCCGGATGCCTATGCCTACTGGAATAAAATTTCCTCACTGGGGGCGTACATGTCGTTTGCCTCGGCAATCCTGTTTGTAGTGTTGATCATTGCGGCCTATGTCCGCAAAAAGCCAGCCGGTGCCAATCCCTGGAATGTGACGGATCCGGCCATTCAGACCCTGGAATGGACGGTATCTTCACCACCACCATTCCACACTTTTGAGACCTTACCGGTGATTGACAGTAAACATGGGCATGGGCACTGATGACCCTTGCTGCTGCAAGCCCTGATTATGTGAGTGGTTCGGCGGAGGCACGGGATTATCTGATGCTGTTGAAGCCACGGGTGATGAGCCTGGTGGTGTTTACCGGCTACATCGGTCTGCTCCTCGCCCCTGGTGAAATTCATCCTTTTCTGGCGTTTATGGCTATATTCTGCATTGCCCTGGGGGCAGGGGCAGCGGGTGCAATTAATATGTGGTGGGAGCGTGATACCGATGCGTTGATGGAACGCACCAAAAATCGCCCCATTCCCGCCGGTAAAATTGCCCCCGATGACGCCCTGACTTTTGCAGGGATGTTGGCCACAGCCTCCGTGATGCTGATGGGGCTTGCCGTGAACTGGGTGGCGGCGGGTTGGCTGGCATTCTCGATTTTCTTTTATGTGGCCATTTATACGGTGTGGCTGAAGCGCCGTACACCACAGAATATTGTGATTGGCGGTGCTGCTGG
>JANMDF010000036.1:0-3639 GCA_031376145.1 Alphaproteobacteria bacterium | reverse complement strand
AAGATTTGGTAACTGTTCAGATGGGGGGAAACTACAGGAACCTCTGCAAAATGAGTATCGAATGATGCAAATATTGCCCCTCACCCAGGGCAATTTAAAAGTCTGGATTGCCACGCCCCGCCTGGCAGGCTATGCCTGCTTAAGGCAGGTCTCGCAATGACGTACTCGTCTGTCATTGCGAGGCAGCGCCGAAGCAATCCAGCCAATAAGCAACTTTTAAATAGCCCTGAAATCAGCGTTCAACACCGCTTGTTGCCAACAATACGGCATCGTTTCTCGGGCTATATTCCATAGCCTTGCCTTCATCCTGCAGATCCTGCGCTGTTTCATAAAGCGCTTTCATCTCTGTCAGTTTTTCGGGGGCAAGGCTAGGTGTGTCACAGGCATGGCTTGCGTTGTTCATATCACGTACAGCCTGATCCTGTGCAGTCTGCGAAGCCTCTATCTGCAGATAGTGCAATTCTTTTCCATCTTTATCAGCCTGATCATACTGATTGAAGGCTTCCTTAAATGCTGGTTCATTACCATACTTATTCTTCACTTCCTGCAGAAGCTGGCCAAGGCTGCTATCATCAGATTTATTAGCGTCGGTAAATCGATCGCGCAGTGACTGCGCTGCAGCGATTTGCGCTTTAACCTCTTTGCGTTCCGCTCCACGAAAAACATTGAAAATGTTTTTAAGTGGACTCAAGTTGTTAAGTCTGGACTGCAACGCCTCAACAGGCTGGTCTAAAGCTTTACTAATATCATTAAGGGCACTTTTCTTTGTATCTTCCGGCAACGCCTCGCCTTTTTGCGCACGTTTTGCGTACCAGCCTACCGTAGCCGCATTTCTGGCTTTTTTGCCAATATCCTGTAGGAATGTTGGATTGCTGGTGAGGTCTGAAAAAACCTTTTTCAGCTGCTGTGTATTGGCACTCGACAGCAGATTGCCTGGCAACGTTGCGTGCGTCCCGGCATTCCCATCAGATATTCTGATATCCTGAAAATCAGCACCGGAACGCACAATCGTTTCACGGGCTTCTGGCGGCAGAGAACCCTGATATTGCTTTACAACATCATGTATCGTCTGGTTGGCTTGAAAAGCAGGGTTTTCCTCCAGTGCTTTGACTGTCTGCTGCACACGCGCAGGAAATGGTTCCTGCACATTAAGACGCAAGGTATCTTCCAGCCGAGTGCGCTGCTGATCCAATACGGATAGGGACGTGGATTCAACCAAGGTGGCTACCGCAACATACAAGAAAGGGTTAATTTAAATAACATTGTATCATTTTGTTGGGCGACACTCAAGTACGATTTGCGCAAAATAACTATGTTTCCGTATAATGATGCTTCCGTCTTCCCTTTGAGCACCGGGATCCAGAACTGGCTATTTTTACTGGATTCCGGCTCTCGCCGAAAAACCGGAAGTGCTGTAAATCGTCATATTGCGTATGTCGTATCAAGGTCTTATCTTCAGCAATGCAACGATTATGCTGCAGCCTTGCCTTTCGCCGCACTGTTGACTTCAACCCCAAGAGTAGCAGACAGCATCCAGGCATTTTTATCATGGACTTCGGTTCGGGTAATCAGCAGGTCTGCTGTGGCTTCATCACCGCTTTGCTGAGCAACAGCAAGAGCTTCCCTGATGGTCGTTAACACCTGCCGCTGTCCTTCCAGAAGATCACGCACCATGCCATTGCTGTCAAGACTGCTGTCGCCATCTTGAATTTTGGTGAGCGCCTGAAATGCTTTGAATCCGGCCGGTGCCTTGCCGCCGAGTGCACGGATACGCTCCGCAATTTCATCAATCGCCGCCGCCGCTTCTGTATATTGTTCGTTAAAGAGGGTATGCAAACTATGAAAATTTGCCCCCATAACGTGCCAGTGATAATTCTGAGTCTTCAGATACAACGCGTATGTGTCGGCCAGAACTTTGGCTAGAACTTTAGAAGTGTCGTTATCTTTCATATGATGTATCCTTTACCAGCATATAAGATACCCTTGTAAAATTTTCAAGGGTGCTGGCAAGGAAAATCCTTTTATATTCCAGACCTTTTCCAAAAAAACCGCGCCAGAATCTTAATGTCCAGCCACAACGATTGATGGTGCGCATAATACACATCAAAATCAACTTCACGGTGCATGGCATCAATATCATCGAGTCCGCCGCGTGTACGGGCAACGCTGGCCATACCCAACAAGCCTGGTTTAGCCTGGTGACGAAGATTATAATGCCGAATCTGTGCCGAAAAATGATCTTTTAAATACATCGGTATAACCCGCGGCCCAACGATACTCATATCACCCCTTACCACATTCCATAATGCGGGCAGGTTCACCAGTGCTGTACGCTGCAAAAACCGTCCCACCACCGTATATACCGGCGTGGCATCAGGGTGCACAGGCAGCAAGGTGCGAAAACTGAACAAACGGAATATTTTCCCGTCTCGACCGATATGTTTTTGCACACTGAAAATACTGGTTTTGCCCTCAATTACGATAGCTAACATAATCAACAGCATCATCGGCACACACGGGGTCAATAATGTAAGACTGATGCTTAAGTCCCACACGCGTCTGGCATAGTCCTGTACTGCAGATGCAGAACGTTTTCTGGCAGTAGGCAGGTATTGAACATTATCGGCATAAAGGCGGCCTGCAACTGGCAGAACTGACTTGGGTGCGGCCACGCGCCCATGCAAAGTGTGCTTATACATTTTATCTATACCTTAGAATATATTTTTATTGATTGAATATAAAAGCATCATAGCGCACAGGCTTTAAGCAAAGGTTAAAACCACAGTGCAGGCAAACACAGACACGGTGCAAGAAACGTGCCATCTACATGCATCACGCCGCAATCGCCAGTTGTCTGAAAGAATTTACCTGCTATAGAAGCAGTGAACTAAAAGAATAATAACTGTATTATTCGATTTTTTTTCTGCAGGGATTACCCCCTCACCCAACCCTCTCCCCTAAGGGGAGAGGGCTTTCTTACTGCTCCCTCTCCCTTTTAGGGAGAGGGCGGGGTGAGGGTAATAAAGAGAATTTCTGCCTGAAAAATGTTTTAGTTCACTGCTTCTATAGAAAACAGGAACATTCTGGACGATACACCCTTGCAGCTTTCTGCCCTAAAATCTGTCACACCCAATCAGCCCAGCCTTACCGCATTGCTGGATTTGATGCAGGCTGATCTGGATGCTGTAAATGCCGTTATCGTACAGCAGATGCAAAGCCAGGTGCCGTTAATCCCGCAACTGGCCGGGCATCTGATTCAAGCAGGCGGTAAGCGCATTAGACCCCTGCTCACCCTGGCTACCGCCCATTTATGCGGCTATCAAGGTACACGCCACATCAACCTGGCGGCTTGTGTCGAGTTTATTCATACCGCCACCCTCCTGCACGATGATGTTGTTGATGAAAGCCACCAGCGACGGGGGCGCAAGACGGCTAATGCACTGTGGGGCAACAAGGCCAGTGTGCTGGTGGGGGACTATCTCTTCAGCCGGGCGTTTGAGATCATGGTTGCTGATGGCAGCCTGCCAGTCTTGAGTATTTTATCACGCGCTTCTGCCGTGATTGCCGAAGGGGAAGTTCTGCAACTGGCCAGTATGAATAACGTCTATGCCAGTGATGATCATTATATGTCCGTCATCC
>JANMDF010000018.1:0-2727 GCA_031376145.1 Alphaproteobacteria bacterium | reverse complement strand
TTTTCCCTTCCAAAATCTCATCTAACAGTTTTACCTGATTTTGAAACTCGATGACACTGTACAGCGTGGGGCAGGCAACGCCAGCAGCAATGGCCAGACGTTTGGTTTCAATCTTATCATCTACCCGCTGATAATATTTGCGTGGGTTATGCGGCAGAATATAATCACGGTTACGGGTGTTAATACCCAGAATACCCGCATCCCGGTAACTGAAGGGGAAGCCTTGCCATCGCATAGTTTCTTAACCAGCTCTGGTTTTGGCAATCTGCCGCTGCAGTGCCTTGAAGCGGAAATATTCTGTGAGTTTATAACCATTATAGCTGCCAAGCAGCAGATTCAGTGCCACCACCACCAATAACAGTTCCGGGAAGGTAAAGACCAGATGCACGATATTGGGATCATTAATAACGATAAAGCTGAGAATGGCGGCAAACAGACTTCCCAGCATCGTAGTCATGCTTTCTTTCAAACCGTACTCCTCAATCATGATGGACAGACGTTCAATGGTCATGGTGAGAATCACCACGGGGAACAGGGAAATAGAAACACCCGTTTCTATACCCAGACGATAGGAGAACAGACCTAAAAAGGCGATTAATAGCACCACCATGGTGAGAATCGCTGATAAACGCGGCGCAAACAGCAGGTGCATCTTTGAAAAAATACCGCGTACCATCAGGCCAATACCAACGATCAGGGCGTAAAACAGCAGTCCCGCTTCAAGGCCAGTCTGGCGAAAAGATAAGGCAATCAACACCGGCATAAACGTACCGAATGTCTTGATGCCAATCACCTGACGCAGAAAGGCGATGAGCAGTGCCCCCAACGGAATCAGCAGTAAGATCTGCATGACAAGCTGTGTTTCAATCGGCAGCGTATAAAACGAGGTTTTCAGCAAAACATTGGCCAGTTCCCCACTTTTCCAAATGGCGCGGGTCATGGCGTTATCATCGGTCTGACGCAGAGATACCGATACGTTCAGCCCCTGCAATCCCTCATTCTGAAAAAAGGTATCGTTGCCAATCCACCAGGGCAGGTAATCGGCACTCAAGCCAATCCTGCCGGTGAGTGGATCAATCGGCTGCCACTGATCTTGCATGTATAGCTCGACCCATTGTACAAAGCGCACATTGCGATCCTGGGTGCTCAGCGGAATCCCGTGCACCAGCCTGGCTGGCACGCCTGCTGTATTCAGCAGAAAAGCTGCCACAGCCTGCACCGATTGCAGCGAAGATATTTCTGAGCGAATCAGACGGCCACGATTATCTTTTTCATCAATCGCCAGGCGGTACAATTGTCTGGCAAAAGTACCAGGATTGGCAGATTTCTGGCGGGCTTCCTCAATGAGCGCATCAATGGCAAGATATAACGGATCATCTTCCTTGCGCAGCATCTTAAAGCGGTTTTCCCTAGCGTATGCCATATCCGCTTTCGGTAGCGTTTTCTGCATTTTCTCCGGGGCAGGAGAGTCCAGCTTATAAATACTGGCACGATACAGAATGACTTCCCGGGCTTTGGCCATGCGTTTTGAGAGGTTCACTGTGCGGTTGCCGGTGCTGTCATCCACCATGATTTCGCGGCCAAAATCACTGGTGATGAAACTTTCCTCGGCCACGGCCAGGTCTCTGGCACCGGTAGGCAGTTTAAACTGTAAAAAAACGGGGTGTTCTTTGACACGCCAGTTCTGTTTTGGCCAGGTTTTAAAGGCAACCTCCACCTGCCAGCCCTGATATTCTTTGCCGGGGCTTAGGGGGAACTCCAGGACTTTATGCTTGTAATAAAAAATGCCCAGGCCAATGGCACTTAAGACCGCGGCAACCAGAAACACATAAAATACCCGCATCGCCGCTATGTCCTATTTTTGATTGCAGAGGGGTTTTGTGGTCAAATGCCGTGTTGAATCCACCACAAAATGCCCCTTACGCAATGAATGGCGGCCAATCAGCATGGGATAAATAAACGTACCGCGATCGGTCAGATTAACTTCATCAATAATTTCACGTCCCGCCAGACAGAAATCCATTTCCACCACCGGACGGCGGGTATAACCACCTTTGCGTTCTTTAATGCGCACCCAGCGTTTCAGGCGACGCTCCAGGGTTTTTGCCGTACCGTCTTCGTCCAGAATACGAAAAATAACGATTTTATGGCCTTTTTTCTCGCCGGCAGCAGCAGGTTTACTGGTAACATCCAGCACTTCAGCATGGATAGAGGATGTTTCAGCCCCCGTATCCAGCTTGGCTTTATACGTTGCTGCAATCGCTGGAATGAACACCGGTTCCACCCAGCCAACCGTCAGTGCTGGCAAGTCATTTTTCAGACTGGCTTTCTCGGCAACGGCAGACGCCGTAGTAGCCCATAAGACAATAAAAACAAACAGACAGAAACGCATAACGCCGGTGGTTAAAGCACACCCAATGTTTTTAGGCAACAGCCTTTGCCGCGGTATTCGCCAAAACGTCCACGCGTTCGTTTTCAGTGTGGCCATTGTGCCCCTTTACCCAATGCCAGGTGACAGCGTGAATGGCAATGGCGGCGATCAGTTCCTGCCATAGATCAGCATTTTTAACCGGCTTTTTATCAGCAGTTTTCCAGCCATTCTTGACCCAGCCAAACCGCCACTCGGTCATGCCCTTGATGACATACTGGCTGTCGCTGTAGATGTCGACAGTGCATGGCTTGCTTAAGGATTGCAGCCCGGCAATCACCGCCTGCATTTCCATCCGG
>JANMDF010000307.1:0-3355 GCA_031376145.1 Alphaproteobacteria bacterium | reverse complement strand
CGCCCAAATAATTATGTGTATAGCTGTCAGCCCACTCTTTGCTGCATGGTGCAGCTATACGTTTTGCTGTGCAAAACGTTGAGAAGCCGAACGGAGTAAATACTATGGCTCTTTATGAAGTGGTCGCCATTGTGCGGCCAGACGTTACTAATGCCCAGGCGGAAAGCCTGCTGCAGGAAATCAGTACGATCGCTGCCAATAATAATGGCACCGTTGTTAAAAGCGAATACTGGGGCTTGCGCAATATTGCCTACCGCATGAAGAAAAACCGCAAAGGTCACTATCTATATCTTGATCTCAGCATTGACAGCACCGGCCTGAACGAATTCAACCGCCTGGTGGGTCTGCATGAAGATATTATGCGTGCGCTGACTGTTCGGGTTGAGGCGCACACCGAAGGCCCCAGCATCATGCTGATCAACAAAAAACGTGATGAACGTGATGCCGAGTTCGGCAGCGAACGTTCCGACAGCCGCCCACGTCAGGATGGCTATCGTCCGCGTCCGCGCCATAACGTTGATGCAGATGCTTAATAAAATAGCATATCATATTGCTTTATAAGGAAAATACCATGTCAGAACAATACGGTTCTTCTTCATCTGCTGGCGGTACCGCTGGTGGTCAGCAACGCAAGCCTTTCTTTCGTCGTCGCAAAACCTGCCCGTTTTTAGGCAAAAATGCGCCGGTTATTGATTATAAAGACGTAAAACTGCTGGGACGCTACATCTCCGAACGCGGTAAGATTATCCCCAGCCGTATCACCGCAGTATCGCCTAAAAAACAGCGTGAATTAAGTCAGGCTATCAAGCGCGCCCGTTTCTTAGGCCTACTGCCCTACGTCCTGAAATAGTCTGGCGGATGCGATGCATGCTTCATCGCCCAGGCATACACCTGATAACACGTCTGGACATCCCAGTGTGAAGGTGCAGGCTTTATCACAGCCCATTCTTTATGGCCTGGCTGCAGCGGTGCTCTACAGCCTGACGCTGTATATGCCGCTGTTTGGTAACTTCGTCGGTATTTTTGCGCCTGCCCCACTGTTGCTGATCACCTTGCGGCGCGGACGTGATGCCGGGTTGCTGGCAGCATGCATTGCCTGGGGCGGTTTTGCGCTGGCCTTTGCCCTGCATGCGGGCAACACAGCACCCTTGCTGCACCCTGCCACGATCTCCTTTCTGGCACGGTTTGTCATCCCTGCCGTTGCCCTGGCAAGCCTGGCCATCCATTTTCGCACAACAGATGCGCAACAACGGGGACACTACCCGACGCAGCTTTTATTACTGGCACTCACCGGTGCGTCACTCATCTTAATGTTTTACATTAAAAGCCTTGGGGCGACACCGCCGGAATTACGTGAGCTGTTTCGCCAGGCACTGACGTCCGTTGCCGGGATGTCAGCAAGTGATCTGCCCATTGATCGCTATGCTGATATCATGGCGAATCTCTTTCCTGCCTGGTCAAGCCTTGGCTGGGCGGCGGGCATTGCCCTTAATGGCTTGCTGGTTGCCCGTCTTGAGCGGCTGCGCGGTATGTACTTCGCACCGGCAACCCTGCCAAAAGCTTTAACCCTGGTACTATCCGGCGCATTATTGATTGCCAGCAGCGGCATGGATGCGTCCATGCTGGCAACCAATACCGCTATTGTGTTGCTGTTGCCGTTTTTTATTGTTGGACTTGCCGTGGTTCATACTGTTGCCGCGAGCTATAGTTTTAAAAATGGGATTCTTATTCTCTTCTATGGTATCTTGAGTTTTTTCCCTTCAGCAGTGGTGCTGATTGCCCTGCTGGGCATGCTGGATACCCTGATTAACTGTCGTCATTATTTATCGAAAAGGAGTTCATAACATGCAGGTTATTTTATTGGAGCGGGTAGAAAAACTCGGCAAGATTGGTGATATTGTCACGGTAAAGCCTGGCTTTGCCCGCAACTATCTGCTGCCGCAGAAAAAAGCCCAACCGGCTAATGCCGAGGCTATCAAGCGCTTTGAGGCCAGTAAAGCCAGGCTGATTGAGGAAAATGCCAAGCGCGTTTCCCAGGCCGAATCCCTGGCCAAAACCATGGCCAATGTCAGTGTGATTGTCATCCGCCAGGCGGGTGAGAGTGGCCAGCTGTTCGGCTCCGTCACCGCACGCGATATTGCTGCTAACCTTACTGAACAAGGCTATCAGGTGGATCGTACACAGGTCATTATTCCAACCCCAATCAAAAACCTGGGGATCAGCACTGCAAAGCTGATGCTGCATCCGGAAGTCTCTTTAAACATTACCATCAATGTTGCCAAAAGCGAAGACGAAGCCAAGGCGCAGATGGATGCCGCCAAAGCCGCAGCAACACCGAAAAAATCCAAAGCTGCACCGGTACTGTCAGTGGTGGAAAGTGACGACACGGCCGAAGATTCCGCTGCATAAGGGCTGTCCCTATGCTTGCGGCTGGTAGACTTGACACACAGAAAGACGCGCTGGAACAGACCCTGTTCCGTACCCTGCCCCATAACATCGAGGCGGAACAGGCACTGCTCGGCGCACTGCTGGTCAACAACCAGGCTTTTGAAAAAGTCGCAGAGTTTCTGCTGCCGGAACATTTTATTGAGCCGGCACACCAGCGTATCTTTGAATCTATCGGCAAACTGGTGGAGCGTGGCCAACTGGCCAACCCCATTACCCTGAAACCGCTGTTTGATGGGGATGAAAACCTGAAACCGGTTGGCGGAGCGCAATACCTGGTACAATTGGCGGCTTCTGCCATTAACATCATCAGTGCGGCGGATTATGGCCATATCGTTTATGAACTGTATCTGCGCCGTGCCCTGATTACCGTGGGCGAAGAAGTCGTTAACGACGCTTACACCCTCGATCTGGAGCACAGTGCCAAGGATCAGATTGAACACACCGAAAAACGCCTGTTTGATCTGGCCACTACGGGGCGTAATGACAAAAACAGCAAAACTTTTGGCCAGGCACTGACCTCTGCCCTAGCGATGGCAGAGCTCGCCTATAAACGCGATGGTGGCATCAGTGGCGTTGCCACCGGTTTTACGGATCTTGACCGCCTGCTGGGCGGCCTGCACCCCTCTGATCTGTTGATTCTCGCAGGGCGTCCGTCCATGGGCAAAACCACTCTGGCCACCAATATCGCCTTTTATGCCGCTAATCATGTCAAATGGCAGCAGGAAGGCACACGCCGCAAAGCCACCGATGGCGCTGTGGTGGCCTTCTTTTCCCTGGAAATGTCTGCCGAACAGCTGGCGGGACGGATTTTATCTGAACAGGCCAACATCCCTTCCGAAAAAATCCGGCGGGGGGATATGACCAATGATGAGTTTGAACGGCTGGTGGCCGCCAGCCAGCAGTGGCA
>JANMDF010000299.1:0-2535 GCA_031376145.1 Alphaproteobacteria bacterium | reverse complement strand
GCGTTTAACGCTGACTTTGACGGTGACCAGATGGCGGTGCACGTCCCGCTGTCGCTGGAAGCGCAATTGGAAGCCCGCGCCCTGATGATGTCTACCAACAACATCCTGTCGCCCGCCAGTGGAAAGCCCATTATCGTTCCTTCTCAAGATATTGTGCTTGGTATTTACTATCTGACATTAGAAAAAACCGGCCAGGTCGGTGAAGGTTCTGCTTTCGGTACTATAGGCGAAATCGAACATGCGCTCAATGTTGGTGCGTTGACGCTGCACAGCAAGATCAAGGCGCGGTTCCATACGGTGGATAACGATGGTAAGCCGGAGGTGCGTATTGTTGATACCACCCCAGGCCGCCTGATGATTGCTAATCTGCTGCCCAAAGACCGCAACATCAAGATTGAATTGGTGAACCGCCTGCTTACCAAAAAAGATGTGTCGGCGGTAATTGATACCGTCTACCGTCATTGCGGTCAGAAAGCGTCGGTGATCTTTGCGGATCACATCATGGCACTGGGCTTCAGCCATGCCTGCAAGGCTGGTCTATCGTTTGGTAAGGATGATCTCATTATTCCAGAAGCCAAGGAGCGTCTCATCAACGAGACAACAGCCAAGGTCAAGGAATACGAGAATCAGTATCAGGACGGTCTGATCACCCAGGGTGAAAAGTACAACAAGGTGGTGGATATCTGGTCGCAGTGCAGTGACCGCGTGGCCGATGAGATGATGAAAGTCATTTCCAAGCCTGGAAAAGATGGCGAAGTGAACTCAGTGTTCATGATGGCGCATTCTGGTGCGCGGGGTTCTGCAGCGCAGATCAAACAGCTGGCGGGGATGCGCGGTCTGATGGCGAAACCATCGGGCGAAATCATCGAAACGCCGATTATTTCTAACTTCAAAGAAGGTCTATCGGTGCTGGAATACTTCAATTCCACCCACGGGGCGCGTAAGGGGCTTGCCGATACTGCTTTGAAAACGGCGAACTCCGGCTACCTGACCCGTCGTCTGGTGGATGTGGCGCAGGATTCCATCATCATTGAAAACGATTGCGGCACCAGCGACGGCCTGACCATCCGTGCTGTCGTTGATGGCGGTGAAGTGATTGCAACACTGGGCGAGCGGGTTCTTGGCCGTAGCCTGGCTGCAGATATTCTGGATCCAAAATCCGGTAAAGTCCTGTTTGCTGCTGGCACCATGATGAATGAAGAAGACGTGGATGTGGTGGAAAAAGTCGGGATTGATTCGGTGAAAATCCGCTCTGTCCTGACCTGCAAAACCCAGACCGGCGTATGTGGCAAATGCTATGGCCGTGACCTGGCGCGTGGTACACCGGTGAACATGGGTGAAGCAGTGGGGGTTATTGCTGCTCAGTCCATTGGTGAGCCTGGTACGCAGCTGACCATGCGGACGTTCCACATTGGTGGTGCGGCACAGCGGGGGGCGGAGCAGTCCTTTGTTGAAGCCACGCTGGATGCCAAAGTTATCATCAATAACCGCAGTGTAGTTGTAAACAGCGACAACGTGCCGATCGTCATGGGGCGTAACCTGGAAATCGTGTTGCGTGATGCCAATAATATGGAAAAAGCCCGCTTCAAGATTCCATATGGTGCGAAACTGTTGACCGATGACGGTGCCAAGGTCAAAAAAGGCCAGCGTCTGGCGGAATGGGATCCGTACACCTTGCCAGTCATCAACGAGAAAGAGGGTATTGCCCACTACGTTGATATTGTGGAGGGTGTGTCCATGCGTGAGGTTGTCGATGAGGCTACCGGCATTGCCAGCAAAGTGGTGGTTGACTGGAAACAGTTAACCCGTGGGGCGGATTTGCGTCCGCGCATTACACTTCGTGATGACAAAGGCGAAGTGCTGACCCTGGGCAATGGTCTGGAAGCACGTTACTTCATGTCCGTTGATGCCATTTTGTCCGTGGAAAACGGTGCGAAAGTGCGCGCCGGTGACGTGCTGGCGCGGATCCCACGTGAAAGCACTAAAACCCGCGATATTACCGGTGGTCTGCCACGCGTGGCTGAGCTGTTTGAAGCGCGCAAGCCGAAAGATTTCGCCATTATCAGTGAAATTGCCGGTCGGGTAGAGTTTGGTAAAGACTACAAGGCCAAACGCCGGATTGTTGTCGTGCCGGTGGACACATCCCTGGAGCCTTTCGAATACCTGATCCCCAAAGGCAAGCACATCAGCGTGCATGAGGGTGATTTTGTCGAAAAAGGCGACTTGCTCATGGACGGTAACCCCGTACCGCACGACATCTTGCGTGTTATGGGCGTGGAGGCGCTTGCTGAATACCTCATTAACGAGATTCAGGAAGTCTACCGCCTGCAAGGGGTGAAGATCAATGACAAGCACATTGAAGTCATTGCTCGGCAGATGCTGCAGAAGGTTGAAGTGGTTGAGCCTGGCGACACCACCTTCCTGGTGGGTGAGCAGGTGGATCGTATCGAATTTGATAACGAGAACACCAAAGTCCTGAAAGCCAACCGCCGTGCGGCTACCGCCCATCCGGTACTGCAGGGGATCACCAAGGCG
>JANMDF010000269.1:0-3371 GCA_031376145.1 Alphaproteobacteria bacterium | reverse complement strand
GCACCCATGATTGCGACGCCAAAAGAATTTTTTGGTGTGGTAAACGTATTGGATACTATTGCGAATAGAATGGGTCTTACTCAAGAAAATTATAAGCTGGCCTGCATGGCAGAAATAGCATCTACGTACTATCCAGAATTCTTGGAAGGTATCGCTTCTGGACTACCCGGACGCTCTGTAGAGCTTTCTCACGGCTCTAATGATGGTGTGTCGTCTTTGTTTTTATTAGCAAGAACCTGTGACTACGCACCCGATGGCAACGCAAAGACACGATTGCCTGATGTGATGCAAACCGCAATGAGGACTACGGCAACAACAGCTAAACAACTTAATCAGGACTACAGTGCTAACCTTTTCAGCGTTGGAATTTGTGGATCGCATGGCATGCATCCTGTGAACCATCCTTTTTTGATGGAACATATGAGATATATCTCAACGCCTTGTTCCATTTTACCTTTTACAAGGATTGCGATGGCAAAACAAATGCTTGGCGAGCAACATTTTCAGACACAATTATTTGAATTAAGCCCCTACAAAAATCAAAGATGAATTTTTTTATCCCGTGCGCATGCTGAAAAGATCAGAATTTGCAGGCATAGTGAATATCAACAGTTCTTGAATTCGTTCAAGATATCGTAAGATCCATTCAATATCGCGGCCCACCCGTTTGTTTGAAGCTGTTGTCGCTGCATAATGAAACTCCCTTGTTGAATAGTTGCAGATTTACAATTCGTAGTTGTTATATGATGGGATTTCAATAAAAGATAACAGATGGTTAGGCAGGGCGTATCATCCACACGATTATTGAGCGTAAGGGGTGTCTTTTCTAGGGAACACTGGCGCGGCGCAAGAAAAATCCATAAAAACTGATATACCAGCACAAATAACTTTATTTTTACTGTTATATCGGTATAATAACGACATGAGTAAATCCAGTCGCGCCCAACAAGCTTTGCCGAGCACACTCCCAACCCTCTTAGCCGAGCTTGGGGCGGGGATTGCCATTGCCCGCAAACGGCGGCGAATCACCCTGAAACAAATGGCGGAACGGATGATGGTGAGTCTTGATACCGTGCAACGGTTGGAAAAAGGCGACAGTGGCGTTGGCATTGGTATTGTGGCAACCGCGCTGTGGGTGCTGGGTCTACAAGACCGTTTACAGGGATTAACGGATCCAGCCCGCGATCACGTTGCGCTGGCACAAGATTTACAACGGCTGCCTAAAGCGGTGCATTCACCCAAGCGCAGCGCAGAGGAGTTTGATTTTTGAGTATGGACGAATTCAGAGAAATATTTTTACGCTACAAAGATACGTCTACAGAGGAACATTTGCGTTCGTTGGAGAGCATTAAAGAGTTTTCTGCCACCTTTTCCCATTTTATCAATCAGTAGACATGCGATTCCTAACGCCTGTTATTAAAATCGCTAACCGTGCTTTTAAATTATGGCTGTCGCGCATTGATGTAATAGATGAAAACGATCGCTACTTCGAAAAAGCGCTTCAATGGATTGACAGTGTCAATACGAAAATTTTCATGGCGTTTGATGATTTGTATGTTGGTGAGGTTCTTACATGAACAAAATCTCTCATACCTATGTCTACATCACCCTTGGCAGCGACACCATTCCCGCTGGACGGCTGGATATGGTGCGGGAAGGGGGGACAACGTTTGCACGTTTTCGCTATGGTCGTCGCTATCTGTTGCGGCGTGATGCACTTGCTCTTGATCCCGTGCAACTGCCGTTGCCACAACATCCAGAACATGACTTTGTAACGCCTGAAGGGTTTGAACTTTTCGGCGGCATTCGCGATGCAGCCCCCGATGGCTGGGGTCGGCATTTGATGGACAGAGCCTCGGGAAAACTCCTTGAAGAATTCGATTATCTTGTCGCTACCAGCGATGACCGTGTGGGCGCATTGTCGTTTGGCGCTGATCTTACAGGCCCGAAACGTATTACCCCGTGGACAGAAAATCCCCCTTTCGGCGAGGTATTTGACCTGCAAGCCATGCTGGAGGCGGTACAGGATCTTGACCGTGCAGAAGACTTACCACCAGAACACCAGCGCTTCCTCTTGCGCGGCTCCAGCCTTGGTGGTGCTCGCCCCAAGGCGACAACCAGCCACCAAAACGACTTATGGATCGCCAAGTTCGGGCGTGCGGCGGATCGCTATCCCGTGTGCCGTGCAGAATATGCGGTGATGCGGTTGGCCGCCTTGGTGGGGCTGGACGTGCCAGATGTAGATTGTGTCTCTCTGCTGGGGCAGGATGTCTATCTGATTAAACGTTTTGATCGCCTGAACAGCGAGGGAACACAAAAGCTCCCCTTCGTTTCGGGTTTAACACTGCTGGGGCTGCATGAAAGCGAATCCGCACGCGGCAGTTACCGCGCTCTAACGGAAGCACTGCGCCGTTATGGCAGTAATTCGCTTGAAGATGGGCGGGAACTATGGAAACGTATGGTGTTCAATATTTTGTGCAATAACACCGATGACCACCTTCGCAATCATGGTTTTCTGTGGGATACAAAGGGAAGCGGCTGGCGGTTATCGCCGCTTTATGACGTGGTGCCATTTCCGCAACTGGCGCAAGAGCGCTATCTGGCCATTGGTGTTGGTAAAGCGAGGAGGCTTGCAACACTGCGCAACGCGCTGAGCGAGGCATCGTCTTTTGGTTTATCTCCTCATGAAGCCTTTGGTCTTGCCAGCGCGATGCAGCAACAGGTGAAGGCAAACTGGCGTCAGGTTTTTAAGGATGCGGGGCTGTCTGCTGGCGATATCATGCGGTTGGAATCTTGTTTTCTCGCATGTGAAGAGCCGCTTATCGAAGATGATCCACTGAGTGGCAATTAATCGTGCCAAAAAAGATGGCATGATTTGGCACGATTATCCCTAATCGTGCCATTGCATTCTAAATCTTCAGAGAAACTAACACTATGGTATTATTACATATTATTACGAACGCGCTCCCGCAATCCCCCACAATTCAGGTGAGTATCATGACCGCAATAAAGGCAAAGAAAAAGCCAATAACGTATACCAGAACAGAAACACCATACAGCACGCGGCTGATACGTCGCAGCCGCTGGCAGGATGCGGCCTTGGCAGGATCGGCAGGACACGCCGCATAACGGCTTTGCCACTGCATCCAGCCTGCACCGAGAAGCATCACGGCGGCCACAGCAAACACAATTTTTTTATGCGCGGATAGCCATACCAGCTGCGGTACAGCTGTCACCAGTCCTGCTAAGACCGCCCCCGCGCCGAGTGCCACAAACAGCGCAGGCAGCGTACAGCACACCAAAGTGCTCATGCTGGTGAACAGGCTTAACGCTGACGCCCACGTTGCTTTAGAAGGATCATTATTCATGAG
>JANMDF010000226.1:0-17403 GCA_031376145.1 Alphaproteobacteria bacterium | reverse complement strand
CACGCCTGGTGGGCGCAATTATTGAAGCCTTTCATGATGATAAGGGCATTATCTGGCCACTGGCCGTTGCCCCGTATAAAGTCGTTGTTATTAACCTGAAGCACGACGATGCCGCCTGCACCCAGGCAGCAGAAAAGATTTATGCTGATCTGCAAGGCTCAGGTATCGAAACATTACTGGATGACCGCGATGCCCGCATTGGTGCAAAGCTGGGCGATGCTGAACTGATTGGCATCCCGTATCAGGTAATCGTGGGGCCGAAATCACTGGCCGACGATTGTGTGGAATTCAAAACCCGTGCCAATGGTACGGCTGAAAACATTGCACTTAGCGATATTACTGCCCACCTGCAGCCCCGTTGCGTGGTAGCATAGCATCCAGCAGCAGACAGGAGGCAGGCAGAACAATTTTTGCTGTTGTTCCCCTACCCTGTTCACTATCCAGCAGGAACGACCCGCCGTGCAGTTCCACCAGCGTTTTGGTAAGTGGCAGCCCCAAACCAGTACCCTGATATTTCCGTGCCAGCGAACTGTCCACCTGCATAAACGGTGCCATGGCCTTGGGAATCTCGTCTTTACGCATGCCAATCCCGGTATCCGTCACCATCACCTGTAAATTGCCATCCAGATTAATCGCTACTGACAGGGTAATACTGCCACCTGCCGGTGTAAACTTCACCGCATTGGACAGCAGGTTCAACAGAATCTGCTTGAAGCACCGCTCATCAGCCAACACCAGTGGCAATTCCGGCTGAATCTCGGTTTTAAGAACCAGACCCGCCGACTGTGCCCGCTCGTGAATAATACGCAGGCTACTTTCCGCCAGACTTCTGAAGTCTACTTCATGAATGTTAAGATCGAATTTTCCAGATTCAATTTTTGACAGATCCAGAATATCATTAATTACACTCAGCAAATGCTGACCACTTTCATGAATATCGTCGGCATATTCTATGTATTTCTTCACACCAATTTCACCGTAAATCTGCTGCTGAATAATGGTGGAAAAGCCAATGATGGCATTGAGCGGTGTGCGCAGTTCGTGGCTCATATTGGCCAGGAATTCTGATTTGGAACGGCTGGCAATTTCCGCCTGCTCCTTGGCCTGGCGTAAATCATATTCGGCCTGTTTGCGCTCGGTAACATCCCGTACAAAAGCGCAATTCAACTCTTTGCCTTTATAAGGCAGATAATTCTCACTGATCTCAACGATAAACTCCTGACCATCCTTGCTGACATGCACCGCTTCGGTAATAAGGGAGCGGTTCTCCTTCAGGATATGCCAGTGTTTCTGCCATTCCTCCAGCGAGGAGTTTTTACGCAGCTGATACGCTTTCAGCCCCTGCAGCTCTTCGCGCAAGTATCCATGCCGCCTGCAGGCAGCATCGTTCACATACATGATATTACCATGATAATCCGTCCAGAAAACACTGTCTGACGCTTTATCAATGGAGAACTGCGTCACCTGCAAGGCTTCTTCATATTTCTTACGCTCTGAAATATCCTGAATAATCCCGGAAACCAACAGCCCGCTGGATTTACGATCCGCAAAATCTATCTGGGTCTGCAGGCGTACAACCCGCTCCACGCCGTTATCCAGGCGAATAGTATGATCAAGGGCACCTGTCTTATGCTCAGTAACGGTGCGCTGAAACAACTCGTGTACCAGCTTCATTTCCTCACGCGGAATCAGGGCAATATACTGGTCGTACGTCAGATGAAACGCACCCTCCAGTAACCCGATAATACGCGCCCCCTCTTCGGAAAACTCCATATCATTGGTAACCGGATTCCACAGCCAGTTACCCAGTTTAGCCACACGCTGTGCAGAGGCCAAACGCGCCTCGGAACGTCTAAGCCCTTCAAACGCCAGGCTGGCACGCAGGATATAGCGAACCCGGTGACTTAAAACCAACCAGTTAATAGGTTTCGTTAAAAAATCAGTCGCCCCCACATCATAGGCTTTTGTAATAGAATCAATATCATCAAGGCCGGTGACAATCACTACAGGCACCTGACTGCCATGGGGCAGACGACGGATCTCGGTACAGGTCATAAACCCATCCAGCACCGGCATCATCACATCCAGCAGGACAATGTCCACGGGTTGGTTTTTGAAAATCTGTAACGCCTGCGCACCATCTTCCGCTTCAAAAATTTCAAAACCAGCCTGCTCAAGGGATTTACGCATCAGGATGCGGGACATCATGTCATCCTCGGCAATCAGCACCCCAGGCTTGCGGTTATTGCTGTGGTTCAATGCACTCATGCAACCTGACCTTGCACAAATTCAAGCAACGCGCTGCGGGTGGCTGGATAGACATCATTAATGCTGCCAATCCACACGGCAACGTTGGGGTCAGAAGGATTTTTTTCAATCTGCATACACAGTGCCGACATCGGCATCGCGCCGATATTGGCGCTGCCTGATTTCAGTTTGTGCGCAATACTGCGCAGTTTCTCAATATCGTTCTCCACCAGGGCTTCCTGCATGATCTTCAAAGATTTGGCCGCATCGTCAATATACAATGCAATAATCTTGTTAAAGAAGTCTTGCCGCCCCGCAGCATCAATCATATCACCAATTGCAGCCAGGACGCGTTGATCAATCAGGTTGCCCGGAGCGGCAACTGCCGCTGACTGCACGCTTATTGGCTCTGCCCTGACTTCTTTTGCCTCTCTCTGCTCAACCGGTGCCATCCAGGCGTTGATAATCTGCAGTAACTGTTCACGGGAAAAGGGTTTGACCAGAAAATCATCAACCCCGCCACTCAAATACTGGTCACGAATATCGTCAATAATATTGGCACTCACCGCAATGATCGGTACATGCAGCGGTTTTTTTTCACGCAGTTCCCAGGCTCGAATGGCTTTTGTGGCCTCCAGCCCGTCCAGAACCGGCATTTGTCCATCCATTAAAATCATACTGTATGATGTTCGCTGAATCGCTTCAAAAGCCTGCCGTCCATCCTCAACGACTTCAACAGGATAGCCGGCCGCCATGACCATGCTGCGTGTCACTTCGGCATTCACCGGATTATCTTCAGCAATTAAAATGGTCGCTCTGCCTCCCGATGCCGATGGTGGCACGGGCGCATCCTTTGACACTGGGGACTCATCGAGCTGTGCTGTTGCCGGAACGGTCTCAAGGAAACGCATATTCTTTGCTTTCTCAAGAATATCCAAGCAAGCTTTATGTCGTACCGGCTTGGTCAATACCAAACCATGCACCTGGTTAATCTCGTCTTCAATGGACATCAGATCATGCGCAGGTGTCATAATCACCACGGGTGGCTTCCCACCCACAAGATCATTGTCAATTTTACGGATAAACTCGCTCAACGCCATATCCGGTAATGTTGATGCCACCAGAATTGCATCTACCGCCTGCCCCTGGGCTGCCATCTGCCGAACCTGTTCCAGTGCTGAAAAAGCCTGTTCAACCGCCAGATTAGCAATGCCTGCACGTGTTAGGGTCGCCTGCAGACTTTTACGCGCAATACGGCCAGGATCGACAATCAGCACACGGTTAACCGGCTTTTTCTCCGGAACAGCTTTACGCACGCTGGCATTTTGCCGAAGCGTAAACCAGAATGTAGAGCCTACACCCGGGCGACTTTTGACCTGCAGTTCCCCACCCAGTAAATCAACGAGTTGTTTAGAAATGGACAACCCAAGGCCAGTTCCACCATAACGACGCGACGTTTCTTCGCTGGCCTGGGAAAACGCCTCAAAAATCCGCTGCTGTGCTGCCTCATCAATCCCCACGCCGGAATCGACAACCTCAAATTTCATCTCCAGTGTCGCACCATCTTGTTTGACCAGACTGATGATGAGGGATATTTCGCCCTGATCGGTAAATTTGATCGCATTACCCAGCAAATTAATTAAGACCTGGCGCATTCTGAACGCATCGCCAACCAGATAGGTAGTGATATTCGGATCAACATAATACCCAATTTCCAACCCCTTGCCATAGGCCGACTGACTCAGCATCTCGGTAATATCTTCGGCCAACAGGCGAATATCGTATTCAGCAGGATTCAGTTCAATTTTCCCAGCCTCAATTTTAGCAAAATCAAGGAGATCATTAATAATATTTAACAATGTCATGCCGGATGTGCGTACAATTTTTGCCAGACGGGACTGCTGATCTGTCAACCCACTGTTCAGCAGTAAATCCACCATCCCCAGCACCCCATTCATGGGGGTGCGGATTTCATGGCTCATACGTGCCAGGAACAGCGTTTTCGCCTGCCCCGCTTTTTCGGCAACATCCTTGGCTTCACGCAGCTGTTCAATGACACTGCCGAAACTGTTATTGGCGGCAGACAGCTGTTCAGTCTGCAACTCAATCTGTTCGAGCATTTCATTGAATCCGGTAATCAATACGCCAATTTCATCTTTGCTGTCGCTTCTTAACCGAATCTGATACTGGTGATCCTGCGATATTTTCTGCATCGCTGCTGAAAGCTGG
The DNA here is from genome assembly GCA_031376145.1 of Alphaproteobacteria bacterium. Classification (GTDB taxonomy): domain Bacteria; phylum Pseudomonadota; class Alphaproteobacteria; order JAJTHO01; family CANGXP01; genus JANMDF01. Next base: position 12,927 of record JANMDF010000226.1, on the reverse strand, counting down.
ATAATCGGCTGCGAAATCACCCGCTGCATAGCAATAGACAACAGATAGGCAATAAACATCGTGCCGATCAACACCATCACGGTAAATTGATAGTAGCGGCTAAGACGATCTTTGAATTTCTGCAGATCAGAGCGCAGATACACAAAGCCGATAACATCATTATCCAACGTCAGCGGCGTGACGATCTCCATGCTGTCATTCTGAAAAAAAGCATTCATCGGCTGCCACGGCACCGCCATTCTGTTCTGCGCGGTGATGCTGTTTTTCTGGTACTGCAGAATCGCTTTTTTATCGCGATTCAGGATGCTGGCTTCGATAATGTTAGTATCACTACGCATGGTATCAAGGATTTGCTGCATGCGTTGCACATCTTTATCAACCAGTGCCGGTAAAATATTCGCCGTCAGCACTTTTGCGGTCAGCTGCATATCACGCCCCAGCTCCACACGAAACGTGCGAATCTCACTGATAATCAGTGAAATAGCCGAAACCAGTACAATAATCACACTGGTGACAAGAATCAGCAACCGCAGCTTATTACGGATGGAAAGACCACTGAAGTAGCCGGTTATTTTACTTAATAGCAGCATAATTCTATTGCTGGCTGTGATACAGGACTTACGCAAGCGATGAATTTTTGAGGAATTTTTAGGCAGAAAAACGCGAAAAAGCGGAGTTTACTAGACGTAAATGAGCATTTTGAGCGATTTTCTAACAACAAAATTACCAAAAAGACGAGCACTGCGTAAGTCCTATGATGCTTGTGGTTGCGCCATACTCCTTTAAACTGCATAACCTGTCTTGGTTAAGACATGCTTAAGGATATCTCCATGCACCAGCAATCAATCTCCGGCATCCCTAAAATCACGGTTGATACACAGGCGATTTTTGGCATCTCGGTTCCCTTTGAGGTGCATGGTTTCCAAGAGCCTTCGCTGCACACGCCGGTGGCGGACACAGGCTATGTCTTTGATCCAACTCTTACCAAACTGATTCTGGCAGGATTTGCCTTTAATCGCCGTGTATACGTGCAGGGATTGCATGGCACCGGCAAATCCAGTCATATTGAGCAGATTGCCGCCCGCCTGCACTGGCCGTGCCTGCGGATCAACCTGGACAGCCACATCAGTCGGGCTGATCTGATTGGCCGTGATATTATTACCCTGAAAGATCATCTGCAAATTACGGAATTTCAGGAAGGCCTCCTGGTGTGGGCATTACAGCACCCCACTGCCCTGGTGCTGGATGAGTATGACGCCGGCAGGCCGGATGTGTTGTTTGTCCTGCAACGCCTGCTGGAGACTTCGGGTAAGCTGACCCTGCTGGATCAGAATCGGGTGATTGAACCACACGCCGATTTTCGCCTGTTCGCCACCGCAAACACCGCAGGGATGGGAGATACAACCGGTTTATATCAGGGCACACAGCTGTTAAACCACGGCCAGCTGGATCGCTGGCAGATCATGGCAACCTTGAATTTCATGCCGGCGGCAGCAGAAATCAAATTTATTGAAAACAGGCTGGCGATGCAGCACCTGCATATTACACTGGGAATGGTGGCCAGCATGGTTGATATGGCGGGGTTGATTCGTGATGCCTTTATCAGTCAGGCGTTATCTACGCTCATGTCACCGCGCACCGTACTGGCCTGGGCGGAAAACAGCTGTCTGCTGCAGGACAGCATGCTGGCTTTTCAGGTCAGTTACCTGAATCGCTGTGATGCTGCCGAACGCCCGCTGGTGGCCGAGTTCTATCAGCGTGTCTTTGCACAGGATCTGCCTGCACACATGCTGGCTGAATTTGGCTGATAGCCGATGCCAGCATCCACACAACAGCATATTCTGCAATTAAGTGCCCGCACCATTGGTCGTAACCATACCGCCAGCGTCCGCTTTGCCCGCCAACCGCTGGCCATTACGACTGCATTTGCCACACTCCCCCTGGATCCTCCGGCATTAGCCCGGGGGTACAGTGATACGGCTGCCCTGTGGTGGCGTTACCATGATCCAGATGTGTACCAGCACTATCTTGACCAGACGCCAGATAAGGCCAGCTTGCTTGAAGCATTTGAACACAGCCGTATTGCCAGCCTGGGCGCACACCGCTGGCCAGGGATGCGCACCAATCTTTTGCCCCGCTTTATTACGGAAAACACCAGTATCACTACAGAGATGCTACCCGCCCTGCTGTTTCAGCAGGCCATTGGCAATACCCAGCAGTTACCGGCGGTGATGACGCAGTTACTGGCTGATTTACTGTCACAGCTTCAAAACCAGTCGGCATTCACCAGCCGTGTACAGCAGTATTTAGCATCGCTGCACAGTACTCAGCAAAACACCACAGCAATACCGGTGGAAAACACCGATACGCCTGATGATGCCACACCATCACCATCCCAACCAGAAACGGACGACGACCCCACATCCACACCATCCGAAAACAACCCGGCCAGTACGGAAACCTTTGCTCCATCTGCCCTTTCCCCCACAACAGCAACAACCATTGTCCGGACACCAGATAGCAGCGGCGATGCCGCCGCACCAGATCAGCGGTTGACCGATTATAAAGTATACACAACCAGATTTGATCGTGTTGTACCAGCGGCCAGCCTGGCCACGCCGGCAGAACTGCAAAGACTCCGCGAACAGCTTGATCAGATGCTGGTTCACGAGCAGCAGACGATCCGTGCCCTGGCACACCGCCTGCAGCGCAAACTACAGGCCAGACAACAACGCTACTGGCAGTATGACTGTGAATCCGGGATTCTGGATAGTCGCCGCCTGGCGGGTTTTATTGCTAATCCCCGCCAGCGTACTATTTTCAAACAGGAAACTGACAGTCGCTTTCGTGCCACTACGTTAACCATCCTGGTTGATAATTCCGGCTCCATGCGGGGGCGCCCCATTGCCATGGCGGCACAGACGGCGGATATGATCGCCCGCGCCCTGGAGCAATGCCGTATACCCGTTGAAGTCCTCGGCTTTACCACCGATACCTGGAAAGGTGGTGCTGTCTGGCAGGACTGGCAGCATGCCGGAAAACCTGCAACCCCGGGACGCCTCAATGCCTTGCGCCACATCATCTATAAACCGGCGGAAAGCCCCTGGCGGCGCAACCGCAACCATTTCGGCCTGATGCTGAAAGATGGCCTGCTGAAGGAAAATATTGACGGCGAAGCCCTGCTCTGGGCAGCCGGCCGCTTGCTCCGCCGCCCGGAACCCCGCAAACTGCTACTGGTGATTTCAGACGGCGCACCCGTGGATGATGCCACGCTCAGTGTGAACGGCAGCGATTATCTGGAACAGCATCTGCGTACGGTGATTGATCGCCTGGAACATCTGCCAGCCCTGGAACTGTCCGCCATTGGTATTGGTCATGATGTTGGCCGTTATTATCAACGCAACATGACGATCGCCAGTGCTGATACGCTTGGGAAAACGCTTGTCACGCACTTATTATCACTTTTTTAATGTACGACTTACGCAATACCACGATGTACATAACTATCCGTTTTTCCGGCGGAAGCCGGAATCCAGCAAAAACAGATGATTCTGGATCCCGGCTTCCGCCGGGAAGACGGAAAGATCGTTATTTTGCGTAAGTCATTTAATGGTAAAAAAATAATTAAATATCAGCAAGATAAATAATTTTATATAAAAAGCAAAAAAGTTAGTGACAAATATCACAAATTAATATATGTTTAATACATACGGTGCAGCTGTAAATAGTCACCAAGTGCTTAAAGAGAGTAATACGGTATTTATTTTTCCTACAGGAGACAACAATGACGAAGTTCAGCAAAATTTTATTAAGCATGGCACTGTTTGCCGGCATTACGGTCGCAACCGCTGGCCAAAGTATGGCGCAACCAAAGTTCCAGGATATTAACGATGGCGTTAGTAAAGCAGACGTCTTCAAATCAACAGAGAAGCTGGTAGATAACACCGTGCAGCGTTCGCAGGTTGTTGTGTATGGTATCGGTGGTCTGGGTGCAATTGCCCTTGGTGCCCTGGCCTTCTTTGGTCGCTTTACCTGGAGCTGGTTCTTAGGGTTGATCGGTGGTCTGGTACTGATTGCTGCTTCTCAGCTTGGTATTGGTTACATTACCGGTTCCGAAAAAGCGTTCACCGGTACGACAAACAAATAATAATCTCCTCTGTAAGGCTACAGTTTCTAACGTGAGTATCTTTATGTTACAGATGTTTAGAATTGTTCGCTATACGACTTCGGCACTGCTCTTCGGAGCAGTGTTGTCGTCTCAGGCTTTTGCCGCCACGCCGATCGCCAGATTACAGCCGCACATGCAGATGGTGGCGGATAATTCACAGGCTCTGGCAGCAGGATTAGGCGGCCTGGCTTTTATTGCCGCCGGCAGCATGGCCATGTTTGGCAAAACCAACTGGGCGTGGTATGCGGCGATTGTTGGCTCATTAATGCTGGTATCCGGCAGTGTTGACCTGATCAAATATGTGACCAATTAGTGGCAATGGGAGTCCGGTTATGTCGCTTCCTAAAATTTCCCTGTCTGGTCTTGCCAAAGGCGCATTGTGCATCGGGATTGTATGCCTGCCCACAGCACCTGCACACGCCCAGATTTTTGATGTAGCCGTAACACAGGGCGAAGAAATTATTAAAGCCATGCAGCCGGTGTTGATCACCCTGGGCGTGCTGGGTGTCTTAGGCGTTGGTGCCATGGCCATGGCGGGCAAAATGCCGTGGGGATGGGCGTTTGCCTTGCTGGGTGGCCTGAGCTTATTGTATCTTGCAGAACCGATTCGAGACTGGATTGTCAATGATGTTGCTAAAAGTCCTGCCGGTGATGCCAAGGCTATTGGTGATGCTATTGCTACGGCGAATAGTGATGTAGCGAACGACACCAAGAACCTGTTATACCCGGCAGCCATCGCTATTCTTGCCGCAGTCGGTGCATTAAGTGCCATGGGACGTTTTCAGTGGCGCTGGGTCTTTGCCGCTATTGGTGGAATGCTGATCATTGCCAGTGCTGAACCCATTACCCAGATGTTCTATCCTGGAACCGGCACGCCAAACCCGGCAATATTTCAACAAAGTGAGCAGCTTATTGATAACACCGCCAAACGCATACAGTACCTGGCCATGGGGGCTGGGGGGCTGGGTGCCATTGGTGCCGGAACTGTTGCCTATATGGGACGCCTGCAATGGCCGTGGATGTATGCCATTGGTGGCGGACTTGCCGCCGTTGGCGGAGCGGATTATATGACACAGTATGTCACCGGTGAGGCCGTTCTGACAACCAATCAGAATTAATTTATCACTGTCTGCACCAACAGGTAATGACTCTTTAAGACAGTCATGGCAATGTAACCGCTAACATATCATAGATCATATGCCCGAAAAAATCTTACGCGCCGTTGCCAACCCATCCACGATGTTCTGGGCACCACAGGTTCCGGCCATGCTGAACATGGGGCTGCACGCCCTCCTGATGATCTACGGCTGGGCATTTGCCAAGTGGAGTCCACTGGGTTTTATTGTTTCTTTCGTTGTCTTTCACGTCTTTATTGCGGCGCAAGGCGTACGTGAGCCGCACATTACAACCCTCATTCACGCCTGGGCAGAAAGCCGCAAAACCACGAAAAATCTGGTAAAAACCCGTAATAAGAAAAAATATGTACCCTGAGTATATCACGCCCGATGTTGTTACTGCCTTTACCAATGCTGTCAGTATACCGGCATTGATTGCCGGCGGCATTGGTATTACAGCAGGAGGCATTGCCTTTGCCGGGTTTGCTATTCCCACCGTATCCCGCAATGTTCTGCCCCCGCCGGAAGAAACGCGTCTGGCAGATTTTTTGCCTTTTGACCGCGTGCTGCCGGATGGTCGTAACATCGTCTGTCGTGACGGCAGTATTACCCAGATCATGGAAGTTACCGGCCTTGATGATACCTTTCTCAGCCCTTCAGATCGAGACGTATTGTTCCTGGCGCGGAAAGACTGGATTGATGCCCTGGCCGACAGCGGCATTACCCTGCGTTCATTCGTGATTCGCGAACATGTGGATGTAACCCCCAAAACATCCCACGATAACCCGGTTCTGCGGGAGATTGCCCGCCGCTGGAACAACAGTTTCCAGATGACATACCGCAATCGCCAGTTGGTTGCCCTATCCATCCCTGGCAAAATGCGCAACGCCCTGCAAAAATTGAATGGGGCTATCGAAACCACGAAAACCATTCTGCATAAATATGATCCCCGGGAAATGAGCCAGCATGACCCCAACCCAAATAAACGTCCCCTGGCCTTCTGGTCACGCATGGCCAGCCCCATTTCCCAGCCGGTGCCCGGCGGCATCGGCAGTGGCGTGGCGGATGCCATTTGCGGTGATCAGGTGGAGTTTGGCGGTGATAATGGCCTGATTACCTTTCGTAACGGCACTAACAAGCTGTTATGCGCGGTTATTGGCATCCGCTCGTTGGGTGATTTTACCTATGAAGCCTTTATCAGCGCCATTAATACGGTGCATGGGGAAATGGTCGTCTTACAAACCATTGAACCATGGAGCAAAACCAAGGCGGCGTTTAACGTCACCCAGGCTTATAAGCTGTCCATGGCACAGCGTTTCAGCCCCAGTGCCGCCGGCCAGTTTGAAGAAGCCCTGGATCGCATCGAAGGCAACAGCGATGTGGCACAAACCATGTGCCAGTACAGCCTGACCATTTTTGCCTATGGCCGCACTGAAGAAGAATTGGATCGCACCGAGGCCGAAATCAAACGCATTGCCACCACTTTTGGGATATCCCCCGTCCGGGAAAGCTCCGCCTCTCAGGCCAGCTGGTTCCTGCAATTTCCTGGCTATCAGATCTGGCCGCGCCCGTACAAATTATTCTCCCGCAACATTGCCAGCCACGTTACTTTGGAACGCCCACCAGAGGGTCTGTCACGTTGTGACTGGGGGGAAGGTGCTTTGGCACTGTTCCGCACGTCCAGTGGCACATCGTATTCGTTTCAGTTGCATATCAGTGAAGACAAAGCCGCCGTTGCGCACGCTGTTGCCATCGGGCCGACGGGTTCCGGGAAAACCACGCTGATCAACTTTCTGACAGCCATGGCATTGCGCCATGAAAAGCTGCGCTGTTACATGGTGGATCGTCATGGTGGGGCGTATATTTTCTGTAACGCCGTCAGTGGCAGCTATATTACCTTTGAAGGATCAGACATGGTGGGTACCCAGTCCGCCCTGAATCCTTTTCAGTGTACGGATAACGTCCATAACCGCTCATTCCTGAGGGCTTTTTTACAGGCTCTGTCCGAATGTGAAGACCCTGATTCCATTGAAGAAATAGGCTTTGCCATTGAGGCCGCGTTTGATAACCCGGGATTGCCACGCGAACGCCGTTCTCTCGCCAATATTTATGATGCCGTGTTCAGCAAGGCAAAACCACTGCGCAAAGCCCTGTATAAATGGGTGGATCCCGCCGTATATGGGAAAATTTTCAATGCTGAAGAAGACACCCTGGATCTGGTCTCCACCCGGCTGGTGACCCTGGATTTTACGCGCATTTATGAACATGACGATCTGGCACGCGCCGTTATTTTATACCTGATGCACCGCATTCAATCGGCGATCAGTGAACTGAAAGCCCCCGCCCTGATTTTTATTGATGAAACTGAACCGGTGGTACGTCACCCTATTTTCCGCGCCTATTTCATGCAGATGCTGCAGGAATATCGTAAACGCAGTGCCGCTGTCATTTCCGCATTCCAGCGTCCGGAAGCCATTACCCAGGCTGGCCTTGGCGAGGCCATTCGTGGCCAGGCACAAACCACGTTCTTCTTCATGAACCCCCAGGCACAGGAACGGGAGTATGCCGACTGGGGACTGACCGACCGTGAATGGGCGTATGTGAAAGGAAAACTGCCGATTGCACGCGGCCTGCGCCACTCTGTGCTGATGAAACGCGCCACCGGTGAGTCGATTATTCTGGATACCGGCCTGAAATCCCTGGGCCCTCTCATTCGCGTGTTTTATTCTGATGAACCATCACGCGCCCTTGCCGAAAAACTGATGCGTGAGGCAGGGCCTGACTGGCTTAATATCTATTTAGATTCAACTTGATAAAATACCGCAAAAAAACTATACTGCAATTTAACAGTTTATGTGTGGTTATGCACAAAAATTAAAAAATACCCCTACTGGGCACGATACGGAGAGTACCATGTTGAGAATCGCCACCTATTATCTGAGTCTGGCCTTGATTTTCTGTGGCCTGGTTGCAACACCGGAAATATATACAGGCATTGCCCATGCTGAAGAGGGAATTCCTGTATTTGATGCAGGCTCTACCTTAAAGGGTGTAGGTGGTGGTGGCGGTGCTGTTAGCGGTCTTGCTGATGCGGCAAGCGGACTCCTTGGTGGCGGTGGCCAGCAAGGACTTGCCTGCAAAGCACCCACTGTGGGAAATATTGCCAGTGTCCTAACGAGCCTGCTGTCACTGCTCCCACAATTTATAAACAAAATCCCTGGCTTATCTGAATTATTTGGTTTGCTTGGCGATGAAGTGCCAGTACGGGACTTACGTAATATTCTTGTGAATACACAACAACTGATCGAGCTTCAGAAAATTGCAGATATTGATAAACAGGCGTGCGATACGCTCCGGGTTATCCTGGCAACACTGGGCAGCTTGAATGTTCCAGAAGATCTTATCGTTTATATGTCAAAAGCTACGGCTTTGTATTACGAAATATCCTTACAATCTGAATTTCATGACAAAACACAGGCATCGACAGCCCCGCAATCCGGTGCTGTAGAGGCTCCGCAAATGAATCTGCATGATCAGCCGCTGGCGGGGTTTTTAAATCTTGGTGGTGGGTTCAATAATTTTATTATTGATTTCTTTGGAGGGTTCTTTGGACTCAGTGGCAGCAATATTGACCTGATAAAAAAAATTACCGGTCTGGTTTCCAAGTATCTGGGCAGTTTTTTCAAAGATGGGAAATTTCCACTGTTCGGCAGTGGCAACATGGACCCTAAAGAACTGCTGTCTGGTGTTCTGGAAACGCTATATGGCAATTCCAGCATGACCGGAAATAATGCAACAGGTGATGACTGGCTGAACTCTTACCTGAAAGACATTGATCTTGAAGGCCTGATGGATGAAATTTTTGGCGGTGGTGGCGGCGGTGGTGGCGGCGGTGGTAACATTTTTGGTGGTGGTGTCTTTGGCAGAACCCTGGATTTAAAGGAACTGCAGAAAATCGTTACCGATATGCATTACTGCGACGAAAAGCTCAGCAAAGAAGAATGTGCAGAGACGATTCTACCCGCCAGATCCATGATGCGTACCAACGTTGCTATTAATCAGTCGGCACAGTCGCTGGGGGTAATGGGTAATACCCGAAAATTTATTGAAGAGCTGGTAACCGGCACTGCCCAGAAAGCCTGCAGCGGTGCTGGCAGTGATAAACCCGAAAAACCTGAAAACAAACCGGGTATAAATCAAAATAATCAAAAATGCATTGCATTGATGCCCATGATCATGACCTCCACCAACCTGCGTCAGGATGTGCAGAACCTTACAGCAGCTGAATTTACATCATTTATTCTGGCAATGTACGGTCTTGAAGTTGCTGCAGTCAAGAGCATGGCGGATGCAGAAAATAAACTTGCCACCGATCAGTTGCAGTACAAGTTTGATAATTCAGCACAAGACTAGATGGTTCTGTTGACATGATGCAGACCCGCTCTGTTTTATCAAAAGTCCTGATACTGCTCTGGGTGGTGTGCATGGTGTGCCTGCCTGCGTCGCCATCTAAGGCCGGCGGCTTGTTTGGCAAATGCGGCTGGGTGCACTATGAACGCTGCATTGTCGATGGGCGGTTTCGCCTGGAATGCCATAAAATGTGCTGTGCTGCACATCCGCATTACTGCGCAGCCTACTCAGATAATATTCCAGGTATTGGAAAATTTATACCCAGCAGTTTCCAGCTTGGTCTAAAACAAGTAAAAGTTAAAGATATCAAGCGCTATCAAATCAATTCTGGGGCAGTCAGCAAGATGATATTTGATTACCTGGACACCCTGCTGGATGCTGATGGAAACCTTGGACTTGGGTTGGGTATACTGGGGCTGGCGGCTGAAGGCACCCCACAGGGCGCACTTGTTGCCCAAGGTGCCCGTACAGCAGCGTCATTATTACGTAATGGTGAAGATGGCGATGGCGGGGATGGCTCCGGCATCGGTGAAGATCCTGATCTGACGTTATTGCTGGCACTGCAGAAAATTGGCATTGCCAATAAACTTACATCTATTCGCGACTGGGAAGAGCTGAAATACTCCATGCTGCTGCAATACCAGTTGTGGTCAAAGGGCTGGGGCAGACCTGCAGGCCAGAAATCTATCGGCCAGGCATATTCCTATCTGCAGGGGATGGATGACGAGAGTATGTCCTACAATCAAACATTCTGTATCATCCCCGTGCAGCAGGTGCTGGATACAAAAATGGTGGAATGTGGCAAGGATGAAACCGAATTCGCCTGTAAACTGCGTGCTTACGTTGTTGCCGTCAGTGTCATCACCGAACAAAGTGAGCTGCGCCGCCAGAAATTCGGTAATGCCGGTCTGTGGAAGGAACAAAGTTCAACGGGAGAACGGTTACAACGTGAATTCTGCCGCGAACGGGTTTTTTATGAACACCAGGTCAAACGTTCAGCCCTGGCACTCAGTGCCCTGGTATCCATCACCAGCTATCTGAAAAAAATGGAAGCCTATATTCAACGCACCGCTGTCGCGACTTATAAACCCTGTGACGATCAGGACAAACCACTGGCGCGCATGAAAAAATACTCTGACTTCATGCAGTCTGTCACCGAAGCTTTTTCAAAATACAGCAGCATCATTGCAACTATTAACACCTATTTAAAATTAATTCCCGGAGGCAACAGCGATCAGACAACCATTCCCAGCTGTATGCGCGAAGATCTGGCCATCATGCAGGAAATGAAGAAAGATCAGGTGGAGATTAGCCATATGATGAACGCGCTGGAGCAAATGGATAGTCTAAGTGATCATCTGGGTGCTATTGCTGTTGACCACGAATACGGCACAGGCCAGTAACGGGTGCGTGGATTGGTACGTACTGCATGTTGTCTGCTGATCTTTTTCACCCTGCTTACCTCAACAGCTGACGCCCGAATATTGAACTGTGAACAGGAGGCCATTCAGACTTTTCAACATATTCAGGTCACTTTGCGACATCGCCAGCACAGCGAAAACATCCACGATATCATCAAGACATTATCACCCATGGTGACAGCCTACCTGAACAGCAGAACGGCTGAAGAAAACGCTTGGCAAACCCTGTACAGCAACCAGCAGGAGATGCTGGCATTTTTCATGCGCCACTACACAGATCCCGCCAGCAGCTTTCTGAATTTTTTAGGACACCTGCGTCAGATCGAACGCACGATGCAGCGCCGGAGCGGCACCTGCATCCGCAAATCATGGATTGCGCCGCAAACCATGGAGCAGTTGTTTTCCACACTGCAAAATCGCCCGAAGTTTTACGGAACACCCACGCACGTGATTGCGGCAGAGGGTATTCCCAAAGATGCGATTACCGCACTGATTGCTGCAGATCGCGCGATTGAATTTGCCGGACTGCAACGTCTGCGCGCCCAGCAAAGCCTGCATACTGCCGTCCAGAAAGCACTGAAACTCCTTGCAGGGCTTGAACCTGTAAAGATACGGTTAGCCAGCCAATGCCCTCCCACTGATACAGGCCAGGCTAAACAATATCTGCAGACACTCAACAGCGTGATGTCTGCCGCAACGCCGCACAACGAGTCCATATATACGTACGTCGCCGCCTGTTTTCTGGCAGTGAACGACGTCAGCCGACTGTATCCTGAAAATATTACAGCGTTGAAGGATACCATGCAACGACACCTGCAGGATTTAAACACCCCTGATATTCAGGCTTGGCTACGGAAACGTGAAAAACAGGAAAAGATTAAACAACAACTGCAGATCATGAGCCAGTATCTGGCCGACAATCCTGAAAATGGTGCCATGCAGGCCGAAATTACCCAACTGCGCTATACCCTGCGGCAGCAGGAAAATATACTGCAACAGCGCAAACCCCCAAGTTTTCAGCGCTATGAGGAACAACAACGTCGAACTGTCCTGCTCAATGATCTGCTGGATAATTTTGGTTTCTGGCAGACGCGCAATACATCTTCAGCACCAATTCCCGGTGATCTCAGCATTCTTAGCGCACAATTACCCACCAACAGGCTGGATACGATCAGGCTTTTTTATGCACGCATTCCCGCTTATCAAAACAGTCTCAATCTTTTGCTGCAGGGTATCAGCGATACGCTGCACACACGCCTGCAGGCAGCAACGCAGACTCTTGGTGCCGCTATGTGCAGCTACAGAGAGGCTGCAGCAGCAGATTTTAAAACCCTGAATATCCCATGCCTTCCAGGAAAAATGCAGGCATCCGTAGAAAATATAAAGAAAAATATAAAATAAATATAATATTCTGCAAAATTACACTTGATTGTTTCAATGCTTATTATGTATAATGCATTTCATAATGTGATATAAATCACAGTATTTTTTAATGATGTCTTTAGTTGTTAACGCTATAAAGGACATCCATACACATGATACTGTCCCGGGTGATTCCGTGGTAGTTTTTGGAGGTTATATGTTACGAACGATCAGCCGCATGGCAGCCGTTGTGTTAATCATCGGGACGTTGTCTGCCTGCTCTACTGTGTTTGGCAGCGAAGAACTGCCTGAACCTGTCGGTATCGGTCGCGGCACGAATGACTTAAAACGCAGTCCGTGCGCCTGTATTGAGCTTCCGCAGCATTACGAAGACTGGGCAACAAGTTAAAAAATATGCAACGCAAGACATCACCTTTCAGTAAACTGAAAA
>JANMDF010000124.1:0-8987 GCA_031376145.1 Alphaproteobacteria bacterium | reverse complement strand
GGATGATTATCGCCGTACCATTGATGCGCTACGCCAGGCACGGTCGGACATGACATTTTCCAGTGATTTTATTGTTGGCTATCCCGGCGAGAGCGATGCGGACTTTACCGATACCATGCGGTTGATTGAGGATGTGCAGTTTGCCCAGGCCTATTCCTTTGCCTATAGTGCCCGTCCAGGCACGCCAGCCTCTACCAGCCCGGATGCGTTAAGCCATGAGGAGAAAATGCAGCGTCTCCATGTCCTGCAGGCCAGACTGTTACAGCAGCAGCGCACTTTTAATCAGCAGATGGTTGGCCAGACCCTGCCTGTTCTGTTCGAGAAGCCTGGTAAACAAGCTGGACAAATGGTAGGGAAAACCCCGTATCACCAGTTTGTACATGTGGAGGCCACGGATCACCTCCTGGGCAGCACCATGGCCGTGACTATTACCGCCGCCCCCGGCAATACGTTAACTGGTACGATTATTACCTCAAACCAGGCACACGCCGCCTGAACGGAGATTCATGTCAAAACATAAACCTGTAGAACTGACGTTCGCCGATAACACGCTCCTGATTGAGCTTGCCGGTGTACACAACGCCCATCTGGACTATCTGGAACATAAAACCGGTGTCAGTCTGAATTTGCGTGGTAGCATCATCAGTCTGAAGGGTGATACAGCTACCGTAACGCAGGTACAGAACGTCCTGAATGCTCTCTATACCCGCCTGCAGAAAGGCCAGCACATCAGCCAGGATGATATCGATGCTGCCCTGCGTTTCAGCAGTCAGTCAGAAGAAGCCTCCACCCTGCCTGTCAGTACATTGAATGATGATGATCTGGTGGTGCGTACCCGGAAAAAGTTTATCACCCCACGCACTACCAATCAGGCGCATTACGTAAAAGCCCTGCAGAAACATGACATGGTGTTTGGCATTGGCCCCGCCGGTACCGGTAAAACCTATCTGGCGGTAGCGTATGCCGTAGAACTGTTACTAAGTAATAAAGTAGAACGTCTCATTCTATCGCGCCCTGCCGTTGAAGCCGGTGAAAATCTGGGCTTTCTGCCAGGCGATTTGCGCATGAAGGTTGATCCTTACCTCCGCCCCCTGTACGATGCCCTGCATGACATGCTGCCGCCCGATGTGGTGGCCAAAAAAATCGAAGCCAATGTGATTGAGGTTGCCCCCCTGGCTTTCATGCGTGGACGCACGCTTGCCAATGCCTTTGTCATTCTGGACGAAGCCCAGAACGCAACGGCAGTGCAGATGAAAATGTTTTTAACGCGCATGGGTGAAGGTGCTCGTGTTGTTATTACCGGTGACTTGAGCCAGATTGACCTGCCCAGACAGTCCATGTCTGGCCTGCCGGAAGCCCTGCAGGTTATCCAGAACATTGATGACATTGGTGTAATCCATTTTACTGAGGTAGATGTGGTACGACATCCGCTGGTCGCTAAAATTGTCAAAGCCTACGGCGTTTTTGACCAGAGTAAAAAACTATAGTGTTCCTGCTGTTGATTGATACAAGGAATACGAGGCGACGTGTATAATACATACATGAGCCGAAGCATGACGCTGTATCAATCGAAATGAGGAATGCTATAATATGAGTAATCGCCTGCTGCAGACCCTGAACGGCCAAAGCGGTGATGTGCCCATCTGGTTTATGCGCCAGGCAGGCCGCTATTTGCCGGAATATCGCGAACTACGGTCTACAGCAAAAAATTTTCTGGATTTCTGCTATACCCCCAGCATGGCGGTTGAGGCCACGCTGCAGCCCATGCGCCGCTTTGATCTGGATGCCGCCATTATTTTTTCGGATATCCTGGTGATCCCCCAGGCACTGGGGCAGTATGTTACCTTTGTGCAGGGGGAAGGGCCAAAGCTGTCCCGTCTGGATCACCCTGCTGAATTGTATCAGCTGTCCCGCAGACGTTTCGCGGATACCCTGGCTCCTGTCTATACCGCCATTGGCCAGGTGCGTCAGCAGCTCCCTGTTGACAAAGCCCTGTTCGGCTTTGCCGGTGCGCCGTGGACACTGGCCTGTTACATGCTGCAGGGGGGTGGCAATAAAACTTTCCCCCACGCCATGCGCTGGGTGACAGAGCACCAAGATGGGCTGGACAACCTGATCAACATTCTGGTGGATGCCGTTACCGAACACCTGCTGGCACAGGTGGCGGCAGGTGCTACTGTCCTGCAACTGTTTGACAGCTGGGCTGGATTGCTGGCCGGTGATGCCGCTGCTTTCAGCCGCTTTGTCATTGCTCCTACTGCACGGATTTTACAGCATCTCAAGGATCAGGCTCCCAACATTCCGGTGATTGCCTTTCCCCGCCAGGCTGGACAACAGTTATTATCCTTTATTGAGGGTACGGACGCACGTGCCGTCAGTCTGGATGATCACGTGGATCTGACCTGGGCTGCCGCACATGTTCCTGCGCATGTCGTTCTGCAGGGTAATCTGTCACCACAAACCCTGGTTGCCGGTGGTGACGCCTTGGAGAAGGCTTGTATACAAGCCGTAAACATCATGCGGCATCGTCCGTATATCTTTAACCTGGGGCATGGTGTGGTGCCGGAAACCCCACCTGCACACGTCGCTGCTGCTATTGCGGCGGTGCGCAAGGCAAGCAGCACTTGAAATATGGGTAGTGATTGCCTATCTTAACAAAAAATGAGAGCCCCTTACATGACTGATGCCAATACCCAGCCTGCCAACGATGAGCATGCTCCTGAAGATGTCTCCCTGGAACAGCTTGCGGTTGAACGCGACAACCTGCAGCGGGAACTGACGGCACTGAAAGATCAGGCGTTGCGTGCCATGGCGGAAGCAGAGAACGTGCGCAAACGCGTTGAGCGGGAAAAAGAAGATGCTATAAAATATGCTGTTACCAGCTTTGCCCGCGATCTTTTAGGCGTGGCGGATAACATGGCGCGCGCACTCGCTCACAAACCAGAAGACCCAGCCTTGGCAGGCTTTGTGGTCGGCGTAGAAATGACTGATGCCGAACTGCATAAGGTTTTCAACAAGCATGGCATTACAAAAGTTGGCAGCGTTGGCGAGAAGTTTGACCACAATCTGCATCAGGCCATGGTAGAAATTCCCAGCACCAACGTTGAACCAGGGTGCATTGCCCAGGTGATGCAGGAAGGATTCAGCCTGCACGGGCGCCTGCTGCGTCCTGCGCTGGTGGGGATTGCCAGGAATATTGAGCCGAGCAGCGTGGATACGCAGGCCTGAGCCTGTAAGCCCTTAAAAGGACATAATCCGCAACCGTGATTGCTGCCGCTGCTGCATCATATCGTTGCGCAACCGCACCAATTCGCGCTGCGCATCAACCCGCTGTGCCGGAGTGTAGCCCAGGCGTGCTTCGCGCCACTGCGCCAAGACTTTGTTACGATAGGCATAATGGCGTTCCGGTGTGGCAGAATGATAGTTCCCCACCGCCGTAGACCAGGCACGGTATCTTGTTTTCAAATCGGTCAGAAACCGCGCCGCATAATCGACATTGGTGCGGGGATTAAAGGCGTCATCCAGGTTTTTAAACGCACTGGCGTGATGCATCAGGTTCACCTGCATGCAACCTACATCTATATTGCGAACACCACGTTTTTGCAGGCCACGCACTTCGGCAATCGCTTGTTCCTTGGTATCAAAATACCGCCCCTTGCCTTCAGCCATTACCGTCCACGGCCAGGCGATACTGCGTTTTGCCGGGGCGTAATACCGGCGGGATTCCATCATGGCGATCGATTCCAGTAGCTGAATAGGAATGCGATAACGCATTTCCGCCAACCGAATCTCACGGTGGCAGGCGTATTTCTGATAATCCGCCGATGTCAGGGGTCTGTTGCTGCTGGCTTGATTGGTGGTGCTGGCAGCGGAGCGCACTTGATAATACGCTGGCTTTGCCATCGCTGTATCGGCCATGATACTCAGCATTAATGCCAGTATGATGTATTTTTTAAACGTCATTCTTACCTCAGTCCATCTTCTGCAAGATTAATGCCAGAAGGTGTTAAGATATCACTAACACACACTGTCATTCTGAGCGTACCGAAGAATCTCATCTTTATAACAGATCCTTCGCTACAATCAGGATGCCAACGATCTGCGCCATCAGAATGTGTTAGTAATCACAAATTGCATAAAATACACTATATATTTCTATTCAGCAGCCTGCAACTGTTTATCGCTTAACGCCTGCAGAAAAGTTGCCATAACTTGAAAAAGCATATTTTGCAAGTCTTTAAAGCCTGCATGCAGTGTCAGATCCCGTTCATGCATGTATAATTGGCGGCTGATTTCGATCTGCAGTGTCTCAACCTGCGGCATCGCAGCATAATGACAGGTAATATAGCCGCCGCTGTAAGGCTTGTTATAGGATACGCTCAGTCCCTGCTGCTGAAACAATGTCTTCAGTAAATCAATGTACGCAAGCTGGCAGGTGCGGCCATGGTTATCACTGAGCACAATATCAGGCCGCTTGCTGCCCGTATCCATATCCACACGACTACCCACACTGGGCATGGAATGACAGTCAATCAACAAACATCGCCCAAAATTCTGAACCGTTTTGGCAAGACATCCCTGTAACTCTTGATGATATGGTGTGTAGCATACTGTAATACGCTCTTGTATTTCCTGTACCGACAAGGCTCTTTTATACAGTGCCTGACCCTGTAAGTTAATACGCGGAATAACGCCCAGACCATGCTGCACCCGCTGTGTATGCTGCACAGCACCCGGCCAAGGTGTGTGAGAGGGCAGCAACTCCTGGTCTATCTCATCAACGGCACGGTTTACATCCACATACACACGCGGAAAATTTGCCGTTAACAATGGTGCACCCAGGGTGGGAATAAAATCATAGAGGATATCCACGGCCATATCCGCACTGCTGCGCACCTGAGCAGCAGGCAGGGCAAGCTGTTCCAGGAATCCAGATGGATACACCGCACCACTGTGCGGTGAGGAAAACACCACCGGCACTCGCTGGCGTATGGGTTCAAGGACAGTGACAGCAGACATTGTTCTAGTGTGCCACAGAAAGCACATGCCGCCAAACTTTTTTCATCAAGGTGGGCAGTGCCAGGGTGGGTAACGCTGCGGGCTGTACCCAGATGCCATCCATGTCCACCACAGAGCGTATTTCCTTATATACCATCAGTTCCAGGCGAAAATGGGTAAAAATGTGGGCGACTGTTCCAGGTAACGCGGCACCTGGCACCGGCGGCATCTCTGGCAGCCAGTCTGTACCTGGAAAACCCATTAATCCACCCAATAAACCCTGTTCCGGACGTTTCTGCAGAAACACCGCACCATCCGCATTAAACCAGCAATACACCAGACCATAACGGGTGGGGCGGACTGGTTTTGCCGGTTTCACCGGAAAAGATTCTGGCGTGCCCTGCTGATAGGCAGCACAATAAGCAGACAACGGACACAGCAGACATTGTGGCTGTTTCGGACGGCAGATGGTTGCACCGATATCCATCAACGCCTGGCAGTAATCCCCTGCCCGTCTGGCTGGCGTCAACTGTTGTGCACACGTTCGGATATGGGACGTCGCTTGTGGCAGCGGATTAGATATTGCATGCACTCTACTGATAATCCGCGCAATATTAGCATCCACGACGACATCAACCGCATCATGACAGATGGCGGCAATGGCTGCTGCCGCATAGGCACCAACGCCTGGTAATTGCTGCAATGCCGTGACAGATGATGGAAATATACCCATATGCTGCTTGGCAACGATCTGGGCGGTTTTATGCAGATTACGCGCCCTGGCATAGTATCCAAGCCCCTGCCAGGCATGCAGCACCTCATCCAGGCTGGCGGCTGCCAATGCCTGCACTGTTGGCCAGTGTTCCACAAACCGTTGATAGTATGCTTTCACCGTCGCAACGGTTGTCTGCTGCAGCATCATTTCTGACAGCCAGACTTTATAAGGGTCTGGCTTTGCCGTGCGCCAGGGCAATATGCGTTGATGTTGATCATACCAGGCCAGCACCAGATCGGATATTTCAGATTGTGAAGCGGTGGGTTCTTCGCTATGCATACAACTTATGGCTATAGTAGCATCATCTGAGAAAGTCGCTGCAAAAACACCGCCAACACGCTGGTACCGTCCGCGCCTGGTGGCTGATGCCATGCCCCCGCTGGTCAAGCCTGCTTTCCAGCGGCGTGGCTTTACGATTGCCCCACTACTGCTGCAATGGGCAAGCGTAGTCGGTGATGATCTGGCACGGTTTTCACGGCCACAGAAAATCACGTTTTCGGGCAAGGATCAGAAAGACGGAGTACTGCATGTAGCTGTCCCTTCCTCCTTTACGTTGGATATGCAATACAAGCAGCCGATTTTTCTGGAAAAAATTAATACCTTCTTTGGTTTCAAAGCCGTCAAAGCCTTGAAAATTTACCATGAACCGCTGTCCAGTTTCCCCATGGCACGACAGCAGGTACGCATTGCACCGGTGCAGCAGCCCAGTGATAACAGTGTTGAAGCAGTCCTTGCCAGACTGCGTGCAGTCCGGTTACAGTCCAGAAAAGAATCGGCTGTCATTCTGAGCGCAGCGAAGAATCTGCATGCTGCTAAAGATCCTTCGCTACGCTCAGGATGACGCTATAGCTGATTGCGACGTTAACTGCATATCTTTCACAACACCGCGTCATTCCGGCCTTGTGCCGGAATCTATTTCAAGCATTAATAATGCTTTATTATTTTAGGACTTACGCGAAACAACGATTTTTCCGTCTTCCCGGCGGAAGCCGGGATCCAGAATCATCTGTTTTTGCTGGATTCCGGCTTCCGCCGGAAAAACGGATAGTTATGTAAATCGGGGTATTGCGTAAGCTAATTTAATGGATGCCGGAATAAATCTGGCATGACGCAGCGTTGTTGATAGTGCAATTAATGTTGCAATCAACTATAACGTACCTTGACCTGACAGGAGTGTATATGTTCAAAAAATCCCTTGCCGTTGCGGCCATCCTCTTTTTCTCGGTTACTGCCCAAGCTAATGAAAAGATCGCATGGCAGGAACGCACCCTGGGTAAAAAAGATGCGCCTGTTGAGATCATTGAATATGCCTCGCTGGGCTGTAATCATTGTGCCAATTTCCACGCCACCACGTTTCAAGAACTGAAAAAAGAGTATATCGATACGGGCAAGGTGAAATTCACGTTCCGTGATTTCCCGCTGGAAATCATGTCCCTGAAGGCGTCCATGCTGGCACGCTGTATGCCGGAGAAAAAGTTTTTTCCGTTTATCGCCCTGTTGTTTGACAATCAGATGCTGTGGCTGGATATGAAGGGAGACCTCACCAAATTAAAGCGCATGGCCAAACTGGCTGGCATGAACGATACTCAGGTAGATACCTGCCTGGATAATAAAGACCTGGAAAACGCCATTTTAGCCAAACGCCTGGAAGCCGGTAATACCCTTAAGGTTGCCTCCACCCCCACCTTTTTCATCGGCAAGGAAAAGATTGATGGCGAAGTCAGCATGGAGCGGTTGAAGAAATATCTGAAATAGAAAAATTCAGGTTTCCCTTGCTCCAGCAGCTTGAGACAACATTACTAGCTGATCCACACTTGGAACCATCAATGGCTGCTCTCCCGCCGATGCTGCTGATTGCGGCGCAGCCTGTGCTGTAACAGGCGGCACAACAGCCCCTGTGAACGCCTGCGCCCCATTTTGTACTGACGTCGCTGGTTGTGAAAGCACACTGCCGCCCTGCACCGGATTGTTCAGACTGTTATAGTTATCCGGCGCAAAGGCGTTACCGTTGCCCATTGACGGTTGTGGCTGAAACACTGCCTGTGCCGTATTGCCATAATTTGCACCCAGACTGGCGGCTTTGGCTATGATTCCCGGGGCTTTTGCCTGTACGTTGTCCGGTGCCGCCATTATTGTTGGCTGATTGCGCTGCTCTAACTCTCTAAAAACTATCTGCGCCGCATTTGCAGCGGTATCCACATCTCGATCCTTAACACCATTTTGCCTATTGGTGTTTGCCTGGCTCGCCAGTTTATCAGCAAGCTGTTTGGCTTTGGCAATATCACCGTTACTATACTTGGTAATGGCCAGTTGAATAGCAGCAGCGCGACGATCATCAAAGGACGTTTCCTTAAAAGACCCGTAGTTACTTTGTGCTTCCCTGCCCATATCCTGCAGCAGTTGTTTACCCTGGCCACTCAAGCCAACGGCAACACTGAATGTGATCTTATCGCCATTCAAGCCATCAATACTGCTGGTAAATTTATCAGCACCCCCAGCCAATGCAGCGGCATTCACCGTGGCAATTTTCTTCATGGGATCGTTTTTTACGGAATCATATCCACCCAGTTTTTGCTGAGTGTCAAAAAACGCATTGGCTGATTTTTCTGGATCATACGTTGCGGTTTTGCTTTCTGAAATGCCAAATTCCTTGCACAGCAACTGCGGATTTTTTGTCACCAGATCGTAAAAGGCTTCCTTATCCTTAACGGGAATGCTTACGCGATTATTTACCGCCATGGGGGTTCCAAAAACACCCTTCAGCAGTGGACTGGTAATGCCGTTAGTGATTAAATCGTGCTGGGTTTTCCGTGCCTCGGTATCTTTGGCTACCGGCAGGGTAATACTGGCGGTGGTAAAGGCGGCTTTTTGTTCGTCTTTATCGTCGTTATACTTTGTATTGTTATCTATACTATTGCTGCTGCTAGCCAATTCTGAGGACGGTGCTTCTTTGCCTTTATCCAGCTCTTTCTGGCGTTCAGCACGGTGCTGTTGTTTTGGTTCTTCCCCATATTCTTTTGATACTTCAGCAACAGCTTCGCGTGCGCCTTTAAAGGCATTACGGGTTCCGGCCAATACGCCTGGCGTTACTCCTGTAGCCAATGCCACTCCGCCAATGACTATCAAAGGCGCGGAAAATAAAGCCGCTGCTCCGGCAGCTGCACCAGCCAGTGCCACATTGCGCCACTTCAAGGCACCTAACATACCACCTTTC
>JANMDF010000318.1:0-5059 GCA_031376145.1 Alphaproteobacteria bacterium | reverse complement strand
CCTGGAAGACCTTCATAACAGAATCTCCGGTCACCGCCCGCAATAAGGCAAAACGCATTGCGATTTTTCAATGCTTGAGCCTGCCCATCTGCACAGCAAATCAAAAAACACCCCTTTTATTGGGCATAATTTACCAGTCGCAGTAAATATGACCGTAAAGCATGGAAATATCGTGTTCAGACACCAAAGCGTTGGGTAAGTTCAACTGCTACGTGCTGTGGTACAAAGCTGCTGACATCGCCACCAAGTCTGGAAACTTCCTTGACAAGCTTTGAGGCGATAAACTGATTATGCTCTGATGCCATCAAAAACACCGTCTCAATCTCTGGTGCCAGACGGTCGTTCATCATCGCCATTTGAAACTCATATTCAAAATCTGCAACCGCCCGCAACCCACGAAAAATCATCTTTGCCCCCTCCTGCCGGGCAAAGTTCACCAGCAACCCATCAATGGGGATTACATCAATGCTACAGCCATTGGCGGGTAATTCCGGAAGATATTGCAGAATAAACTGCTGTCGCTCTGTTAAATTAAACAGCATATCTTTGGTGGTGTGTCTTGCAACACCAATAATCAGACGATCGACCAGGTGGCTGGCACGCTTGATAACATCAATGTGTCCGAAGGTAACGGGATCAAAACTGCCAGGATAAATACCAATACGCTGCTGCATGCGGCCATGTACCACCTGCAGTGGCATCAGGCAAGCCTTGCTTTCACTATCCATCACGGCTAAAAAGCACCATGCGCACGTTTAATCATATTATTGTGGTCGGCGGAGGTGCCTGGGGTACGGCTCTGGCACAGGTATTAAGCCGAAAACAGCCAGCCGTGCGCCTGTGGGTGCGCAAACCGGAGCTGGCTGTTGTCCTGAATACCCGCCGTCAGAATCCCACATACCTGCCCAATATTCATCTCAACTCCAATATCAGTGCCATTACCAGCCTGGAAGATCTGGCCTATGCAGATCTAATTATTCTGGCTGTTCCTTCTCAGTTTCTACCTGAGATGCTGCCCATGCTCGCTGCAGTCATTCAACCTTCAACGCCCGTGGTGATTGCCTGCAAGGGCTTTGCAAATGATGGCAAGCATTTGATGCACCAGCATATCAGAACAGTCTTTGTTCAAAACCCGCTGCTGGATTTAACAGGCCCAAGTTTTGCAGTCGAAGTAGCCCAGGATCTACCAACAGCACTGGTGCTGGCACACGATGCTGTACCTGTTGTGGCTGAACAGGTTTTGGCGGCATTTGACAGTGAACGCTTTCACCTGCATGTAACAGATGACATCACCGGGGCACAGCTTGGGGGTGCCTGCAAAAATGTTGTGGCTATTGCCTGTGGCTTTGCCGATGGACGTGGGGCAGGGCAGAATGCCAAGGCGGCGATTATGACCGCTGGTTTTCGTGATATCCGTAACCTGGGAGCGGCCATCGGTGCCAGAGCAGAGACAATTCTTGGTCTGAGCGGCCTTGGTGACTTAATGTTAACATGCGCTACCAGTAAATCACGCAATTATCATCTGGGGTACAGTCTGGGGCAGGGGAAAGTTTCCGCTGTTGCACGCCTGGAAAGCCAGCATACGGTGGAAGGGGCGGCCAATGCCGCACATGCCGTGCACTTTGCTGAACAATACAATGTTAATGTTCCAGTTTTTACCCGTGTGGCAGAGCTGTTAACGGATGCGACACCATTGTCACGCACCGTGGAAGAATTTTTTGCACTGTAAGAAGTTCTTTGCAGCAACAGAATAATACCGCTAACGATACACAATGTCCTTGTAATTGCTGGCGCACTTTGCTACTATTTAGATAAATTTTTATGTTAATAAGGCATAATCTATGTCTACACCCCTGCAATCTTACGTTTTAGCGGAAAACATGCCCGATCTCCACACCACCAACCCCATCAGTATTGGTAATGGGGAGTACACGGCGACCATATCCCTGCAATCACCCGCAGATACTGCACCGGTTGTTGACACGCCCCTGACAATGCTTCTGTTAGCCGGAGGGCTGCTGCTGGCCTTTGCCGGCATTCTGATATTGCAGGTTATCCAGGCCAGACGCCTGCGCCATCTGTTAACAAAGCTGGACGTACAGGCTTTTAATAACGCATCAGTTGGCCAGGAATTGAAAGTACGGCAAGAGGTTAAAAGCATACAGGAACTGGTGCTGAATCTTTGTAATAAAAACCACCTCATGCGCCTGAACGCGGTACATGAACTGGCACGGCATGCGTCAGAAAATCCGGCTGAAGAGGCACGGATTGCTGCTATTCTTGCCGCCTACATCCGTGCCATGACCAGCGATCAAACCTTACGCCAGGCAGCACAGGCAGAAATTCAAGAGTCTTTACGAACACTGAGTGATATCCTGAAGCAAGCTAAATCAACAGTTTCGGTATACATTGGCAAAGCCAATTTTTCCGGCATGACCCTGCGCAATCTGCATCTTGTGCACACTGATTTTACTGGAGCCGATTTCACCGGTTCCATTATGGAAAATGTTAATCTGCAGAACAGTATTCTATGCCAGGCAAATTTCAGTGCCGCAAACCTGCAGCAGGTGAACATGGAAGATGCTAATAAAACTGGCACTATCTGGTCGGAAGCACGCCTTGATAAGGTTGAGGGTATCTCCGAATCCTACATCAGTCTCAGCAACAAATTGCTGGGGCATATGAAAAATCGTGAACGCCAGAAACTGGAAACCGATCGTACCCAGGCTGGGAAAGCTTCATCTCTGTTCCTTACCCCTGAAATGGCCGGTATTGATAAAAATAAGCTGCATTAAGCGATTGTCTGTTGCCGCTACTTGCGGCATAGATAGGCATGCTCCATTCCTTATCTACCGAACTGTACATCGTTATTGCAGTATTGCTTGCTGCAAGCTGGCTGTTCTCGTCATTGCTGACGGCCAGGCGTTACCAGGCACGATTGCAGCTTGGTGCCGGTGAACTGGAACGTTTACGGACAGCACTGGAATATGAGCAGAAAAATGCTGCTGACAAAATACGGTTGCTGACAGAGGCAAAAGATGAACTCTCGAGCCGTTTTCAAACTTTATCCACACAGGCGTTACAGGATAATAACCAGCAGTTTCTGCAGCTTGCAAAACAGGTGCTTGGTAATACCCAGGCCGATGCCAAAGCTGATCTGGAAAAGCGCCAGCAGGCCATTCAACACTTACTGGAACCGCTCAGCCAGTCGCTGTTAAAAATGGAAGCGCAGGCAAAAGAGCAGGGAGAAAAACAGGTGGGGGCGTATGGCGAGTTACGCGAGAAGATTCATCAGCTAACCGGCCTGCAAAGCACGGTGCAACAGGAAACCCAACGGTTAGTAGAAGCCATCCGCAAGCCGCAGGTGCGTGGCCGCTGGGGGGAAATTACCCTGAAGCGTGTGCTGGAAATGGCCGGCATGACCGAAAATTGTGATTTTATTGAACAGGACAATATGCGCTCTCTGGATGAAGAGCAGCGCAGCCTCCGCCCTGATGTGCGCCTGAATCTGCCGGACACCGGTGTGATTCTCATTGATGCCAAAGTGCCTTTTGATGCCTTCCTCAGCATGCTTAATGCCAGGGATGATGGGGAACGCCAGGAACATTGCAAGCGGCACATCAATCAGATTCGTACCCACATTAAGCAACTCAGTGCTAAAAGCTATTGGCAGCATGTTGGTGACGGCCAATCCGTAGAATTTGTAATTTTGTTTATTCCCAGTGAGAGTGCCTTCAGTGCTGCTGTTGAAGCTGATCCCGCACTGCTGGAACATGCCTGGCAGCAAAAAATTATCATCACAACCCCCACGACCCTGATGGCAACCGTCATGGCTGTTGCTTACAGCTGGAAACAACAGAAAGTTGCCCAGAATGCGGCAGATACTGCCCGCCTGGGGCGCGAGCTGCATGGATGTCTACTGACTTTTATTGAACATCTGAGCAAAACGGGGAACAGCCTGAAAGGCGCGGTTGATCATTATAACAGTGCTGTCGGATCGCTGGAGCGTCGCCTGTTGCCAAAGGCACGGCAGTTTGAAAACCTGCAGGTGACTGTTGATAAACCGCTTGATACACCAGCGGTGATTGAAACATATCCACGCCTTGTTGAGGCGTCTTAGAGCCTGTCCTGAAAGCAACGAGGAATGCAGGGGGCGGTGGCATAAGTCGTGTATAGATTAAAGCAGTACTCAACACTCATACCATTTTGCAATCAATGTGTAGATGAGGCGAGGCTAACGAGCTGCGCGCAGTGGCCTGATTGGCCATGAGCACGGCGAGAGACGACGCAGCCCATCTACGCGTTGATTGCGAATTGGTATCACAAAATGTCTCCAATAACAGCATAGGCACGTTCCAGATCTGTTGCGTTGATGCAATAGGGTGGCAGCAGATATACGGTATTCCCCAATGGACGTAAAAGCAAACCAGCCTCCAGTGCAGCAGCTTTAAGTCTGGCATTCACATGTATGTCATTGTCCAAAACATCAAAGGCGGCAATGGTACCGGTCTGGCGCACCCGGGTGACTTTCGGGTGTTGTTGCAGTGTCGATAAGGCCTGTTGGTGATACGCTGCTATAGCGGCCATTGATTGCTGTACTACCGGGGTGCATAACAGCTGCATGGCCGCATTGGCCGCTGCACAGCCAAGCGGATTCGCGGTGTATGAGTGTCCATGTGCCAGGGCTTGTGCAAAGCTGTCCCCCAGAAAAGCCGCATAAATCTGTTCAGTCGTAACGGTCACTGCCAGGGGTAGAAAACCACCGGTCAGCCCCTTAGCCAGACAGATAATATCAGGGATAATGTTCAGATGCTGCATGGCAAAATTCTTAGCAGTGCGACCAAACCCGGTCATCACTTCGTCAACAATAATCAACAAACCGGCGTCACGGGCTTTTTGTAACAATACGTTTAAAAATGCTGGCCGCACCATACGCATACCGCTGGCACCCTGCACCAGCGGTTCCACGATGATTGCTGCATACTGATTGGCGTATTGATCTAAATAGACATCTAACGTCTGTAAGGCCTGCTGTTCCTTTTCTTCAACATGGGCATCA
>JANMDF010000271.1:0-2175 GCA_031376145.1 Alphaproteobacteria bacterium | reverse complement strand
GCGATGATCATCACGATCTGGCGGCCTTCAAAGCGGGGTTCAAATTCAATACGCCCCGCGTCAATCATATCGGCCTTAACGCGCTCAATGACCTGCATCCCGAATTCCTGGTGGCTCATTTCACGGCCACGGAACATGAGGGTGATTTTGACTTTATTGCCTTCGCCTAAAAAGCGTTTGGCGTTGCGCATTTTGATATTGAAATCGTTGTCATCAATGGCGGGACGGAGTTTTACCTCTTTGGTTTCCACTACCTTTTGTTTTTTGCGTGCCTCGGCTTTTTTCTTTTGTTCTTCGTAGCGGAATTTGCCGTAATCCATGATTTTGCACACCGGCGGTGTGGCATTCGGGACAATTTCCACCAGATCGAGACCTTCACGATCGGCCTGATTCAGGGCTTCGCGCAGCGGCATTACGCCAACGGGCTCGCCGTTGGAGCCAATCAGGCGAATACTTGTGGCCTGTATATCATTATTAATGCGGTGGCCGTCTTTATCGTTACGGTTTCTGGACGGTTGGCCAGAATGATTACCAGGGTTGCTTACAGAGTTATTCAGAATAACGGACTCCTAACAAGGTTTACTTAGTATATTATGGGTATGATCTAATGGTAAATTTTTGCTTAACAAGCAACAATTAGTTTAACCTGTTCTTTTCCAGGCAATATCACCTTTGATGTCTGTCTGTTGCATCTTACGGATGCGCATGTCCGCATCCGAGGCATCATGCTGGCGTTTAGCAAGACGGGCTTCAGCCAGCGCATCGGGGATTTCCATCCAGATGCCCTCAAAACGGGCTTTTGCGGTGGTGGCAATGGCTTCAACTGCGCTGCGCTCCTCCTGGTTTGCATATACGCCATCGGTAATGACACTGAATCCAGCATTAATAAGAGATGCGGCGATTCGGTGCACTTCAGCATAGACGATAGCCGATTTTTCTGGTGTATACCAGTCTTGCGGCAATTTTTCGGTTAAGCCTGCACCAGCCAGGTGTTTGCGAATCACATCGGTACGCAGGACAATAGCACTGGTCTGGCTGGCCAGTTGCTGTGCATAGGTTGACTTGCCACTGCCACTGAGACCACCCACGGCGGTGAGTTTAACATGCGTGGTTTGCAGATAACCAAGAGCGGTATCGAGATAGCGCGCGGCATCTTCCAGAAAGCTGTTAAGGCCAGTACCTTTGGCAATGGCAACGCTGACATGGCTGCGAATGGCGGCGCGGGTGGCCAGCATAACGGGCAAGGCACGTAAGCCATCATAATCCATTGTCTGCTGCAGATAGCGGTTCAGCACCAGGTTGGCGGGGGCTTTCAGGCCGCGATACTCCATGTCCATCAGCAGAAATGCAAGATCGTACAGCACATCAATGGTAGCAAAGGCATCGTTGAATTCGATACAGTCAAACAGCACCGGTGCACCCTCGATGAGACAGATATTGCGCAAGTGCAGGTCGCCGTGACAGCGGCGCATTTTGCCGTTGGCCTGGCGATTGTCCAGCAGCTCTTTTAAAGTGCTAATACAGTGCAGGCTATGCTCGCTTAAGGTTTTGCTGATATCTCTGGGCAGCACATCGGTATAGCTGGCAAACATCTGGTCATTACCGCGTACGGTATCGGCGAGACTGTCGGCGCCGCCGTAGGTATGGGATATAGCAGCGGCCTGGTGAAAAGTGGCTACCTGATCTGCCAAACCCTGCCACAGGCTGTCGGGGAGGGTTGCTTGCGAGGCTACCGCATCCAGCACCTGGCTGCCGTCAAAGCGGCGCATGACCACCAGCCAGTCGGCAACGGTATCCGTTTGATCCCAGGCAACCTGGCCATTATTGTTCAGGTATAAGGCTTGCGTACGCAGATATATTTCCGGTGCAGTCCGCTGGTTGAGCGCAATTTCTGCCCCGCACATCTCCTGCCGTCGCGCCAGTGTGCCGTAATCCATGTATGGAAAAGAGACATTCTTCTTGAGTTTGTAGGCATAATCGCCCGCCAGAAATACCATGGCACCGTGGGTTTCGATGACCTCAACGGCGGAAGCGTCTGGGTAATTGCCGGGGTTTTTAAGGAAGTCTATAACGGGTTGCTGGTTGGACATGGGTTGTTCCTGTGGTCAGTGATTAGAAAAAACCCTCACCCCAACCCTCTCCCTGAAAGGGAGAGGGAGAAGAGGGAGGCGAAAG
>JANMDF010000233.1:0-3996 GCA_031376145.1 Alphaproteobacteria bacterium | reverse complement strand
CTGAAAAACCACCTGAAATGAATCGCTGGCAACCGTGTTTTTTAAATTGGATACACGGCTCATCGTATCCGCCATCAGCCCGCTGATACTATCGGAAAGATTGGTGATGGAAAAGTCATCGGCACCGGTTTCCGCAAATTTATTAATGGAATAACGCAATGCTTTTGCCGTGTCCTGTGGGCTAAGCTTGCCATCCTGGGCAGACATGACCGCAGATTTTACTATAACTTTGGAACTGCCGGTTGCTGTATGTGCCAGTTGCTGTATATAATTACGAATCTGACTTTCAGAAATGTTCGTATCATGCACCACTGCATACTTGTTTTGTTCCAGCATTCCTGCGGCGTCACCATCTATAGCTGTTGAGCGCAGATACGAACCAACCTGCGCAAAAAATTCTTCTACAGACTGCTGATCAACCTTTTTAAGGTGCTCACTCAAATGGTCAAACTCCAACAGGGTCAGCTTTGCATCACTCCCCTGCATCCTTGCCATTTCCATGACCTTACCGGCACGCTCTGAAAAGCTTTCCATATCCAGCAAGCCGCTGGCATCATCACGCCCCTCATGGTTGCCAGCGTTTTGTAGTATTTTTTCGGCAAGCGTTACTGCTAGAAAAAAATTCTTTGAACTCTCCAGTTTGCAGGCACCGATAATAACGGGTACTTTACTGAGGTTTTGCTGTACAATCCTGATGACCACAGGTGGCACTCTGCCACCTTTTTGAATACGATGCAGCAGACGGGCGGTAAAATGTCGATCCCCAGGCTGCAACAAATTGTAAAAAGATTGTCCCATTAATTCTGAGGCCGTGCAGCCGGTAATGCTTTTGGTTGCACCGGAAACATAGCTGATCAAGCCAGACTCTGGCTCAATTTCCAATAGCATATCAGATGCCGCAAAGGAGAATGCGACAAAACGGTCACGCTCTATGCGTACTTTTTCAGATGACGCAATCTTCGTCATGGTTCACACCTTGTTATCATTACGAATATATTGTAGCCGATGCTGGTTAACATTTAATGTGTTCAGGAACGTATGGCGGATTTATATCTAACCTGGCAGGATATCCATAGTATGAGCCGAAAGCTGGCGTTGGAGCTTAGTGCTATAGAAGACTGGAAACGGATGCTGGTTATTACACGTGGCGGTCTTGTACCTGCCGCTATTCTCTCACAGGATCTGGGGATAAACTGGATTGAAACCATTGGTTTGTCAAGTTATCGTGGCCAGGAGCAGACGTCTTTGGAACTCATTAAGCCCTGTCAGATTGACAGCGCCCGTTATCTGGTGGTGGATGAATTGGTAGACAGCGGTGATACTGCCCGTTATGTGCGCGCACTTATCCCCAATTGCTATATTGCCACTTTGATTGCCAAGCCCGATGGCCAACCACATGCAGATAAATTTGTGCAGCTGGTAGACCAGGAAACCTGGGTATATTTCCCTTGGGAAGTGAATGAATAAAATTAAGGACTTGCGCGCAGTGCAAGTTCAGGATTGACATTCGCGCCAGGAAGGTTATAAAGCCCCTCTCAAAAATGGAGCGCATGCCGTGAAAAGAACGTATCAGCCAAGTAAACTTGTCCGCAAGCATCGGCATGGCTTTCGCGCCCGCATGGCCACCGTTGGTGGCCGCCTGGTATTGGCCAGACGTCGTGCAAAAGGCCGCAAGCGTCTTTCAGCTTAGCATACCGTTATCAGGCCATGCAGATACGGCAGGCCGGATGTATTTTTAAGACTGTTAAAAAGCGTGCCGATTTTGTGCGTGCGACTGCGTCCCAGGATAAAATTGTTACGCCAGCCTTTGTGTGCCAGCGTATCACTGTTGCTGAACCAGCGGCTACCAATACCTACCATATTGGCTTCACTGCCACAAAAAAGATTGGTAAGGCCGTAGAGCGCAATCGCTGCAAGCGGCGTTTACGGGCATTGACGACAGAAATCATGGCGAATATGCGCCCATCACATCAGTATGCCTATATTTTTATAGCACGGTTTGTATTGTTGACGCGTGACCATAAAAAGCTGCAGAATGATCTGCGTTATGTCCTGCACCAATTTCGCAAACAAGATACTGATTCAGCTGATTAAAGGTTATCAGTGGCTGCTGTCACCTGTATTGGGTCAGAGCTGTCGATTTTATCCCAGTTGTTCACAGTACGCTGTTGAGGCAATACATCAGCATGGTGCTTTGCATGGTGGGTGGCTTATCTTGCGTCGCATATGCCGCTGTCACCCCTGGCATGCTGGCGGATGTGACCCAGTACCGGTAAAATCTGCCGGGCGTAAAAAATAGCCTTTTTCTTTCACAATGCTGCTGTTACAAGCACCCACTAATGCAATATTATAACGATAAGAAAAACCATGGCTGACCAAAAAAATTTCTTTCTGGCAATTCTGTTGTCGATCACCATCATTGTTGGATATCAGTATTTTATTGAAAAGCCCCGCATTGAAAAGCTGATGGCACAGCAGCAGGCGCAGGCCGAAGTCGAAAAGGCCGGTATGGTGGCGCCCACGGTGGATGCAGTACCCGCCTTAAAGACTGTGCACGATGCCTTAAGCACAAGCCCCAGGCTGAACATTCAGACCAAAGACTGGCATGGAAGCCTGAATCTGCAGGGATTGCGCCTGGATGACCTTAGCTTGAAAGGCTATCGTCAGACGTTGGGTAAAAACAGTGAGCCGCTGCACCTGTTGCAGCCTGGTCAGACACAAAAATCATACTTTGCCGAATTTGGCTGGCTGTCGGCAGATAAAAATCTTGATCTTCCCAGTCCAGACACCCTGTGGACAGCGGATAACACGGTATTGACGGAGTCAAATCCTGTGCATTTAACCTGGAAAAGCAGTCAGGGACTGCATTTCACAGTGAAACTCAGTGTTGATGAGAAATACATACTCCGTCTGGAGGGAACGGTTCGTAACGAGACTGGAAACCCTGTGAACCTCTTTTCCTACGGCCTGATGCAGCGGCGTGGAGAGGCCGAACACACTGCCCAGAATGTGCATACCGGTGCAATCAGTGGCAATCTGGAACGTATTAATGAACAGTCCTACAGCAAACTGGCTGAAGAAAATCTGGTGCAGGAAGAGACTGGAACGGGTTGGGTGGGCTTCAGTGACATTTACTGGCTGACGGCACTTATTCCAGATGCAGCTGGTAAGATGACATTAAACAAGCGTGCCTATAAACGCCAGGATGATACATATTATCAAACAGACTTCCTGGGCGCACCGGTAACGATTACCAATGGTGCGGAGGCAACGTTTGGCAGTCGGATTTTTGCCGGTGCCAAAGAATTAAAACTACTGGATATATATACAGATACGCTGGGAGTACCAAATTTTGATCGCACCATTGACTTTGGCTGGTTTTATATCCTGACCAAGCCCATGTTCATCCTGCTGCATAACCTGTACGGCTGGATTGGCAATTTTGGGATAGCAATTATCTGCCTCACCGTGATCGTGCGCATCATCATGTGGCCATTGGCGCATAAGTCTTTTAAGGCAATTAACCGAATGAAAATCATTCAGCCGGAAATGGAAAAGCTGAAAGAGAAATGTGGTGACGATAAAATGAAGCTGCAGAAGGAAATGCTGGAGCTTTACAAACGCGAGAAAATTAATCCTGCCGCTGGCTGTCTGCCGATTTTTTTACAAATTCCGGTGTTTTTTGCCCTGTATAAAGTTTTTCTTATTTCCATTGACATGCGGCATGCACCGTTTTTTGGCTGGATTAAGGATCTGTCCGTACCGGATCCCTCCAGTCTGTTTAACGCCTTTGGCCTGATTCCGATAGCAGTGCCGGACTTCCTGCAGATTGGCGTTTGGCCGCTGCTGGTGGGCTTGACCATGTATTTGAGCCAGCGCATGAACCCGAAGCCAACAGATAAAATGCAGGCCATGGTCTTTAACATGTTTCCGTTCATGTTTATTCTGATCACTGCCCATTTACCGGCAGGCCTTGCCATTTACTGGACATTCAAC
>JANMDF010000229.1:0-2101 GCA_031376145.1 Alphaproteobacteria bacterium | reverse complement strand
GTTCTTTGCCAACACCATCAACTTTAACCTCCGTACTGGCACGAATGACCGTGTGGTGTTAAGCGGCGGCACCGTGGGCACCGATGCTACAACTTTTGCCAACAAGTTCCAGAATGTTGAGTATTTGGACTTCCGCGCTGCCAACAGCAACAGCGGTGCCCTGGTGGTTGATGGTGACGACGTATTCAGCATGACCGACAGTAATCATGTTTTGCGGCTTGATATCAGCAGTGCCTTTAACCTGAACGTACAGGCTGGTAGCTACAGTGTCTCCAGTGTAACCACCGGCAATCACACTGCCTATACCTTCAATAGCGGCGCCAGCTTTGCGGCAAAGCTGGATGTATATGTTTCATAGGCTATAGGAACCTCTGCAAACCCCCCTTGTCATCCTGAGTCCCGTACTTGATACGGGGCTCAGGATGACACTCCCCCTTTTGCAGAGGTTCTTAAAGCATAGCTGGTTGAATAATGGATGTCCCGTGTTCGGTCTGAACGATGCTGGATCCCCGCGAATGCGAGAATCTAGATGCTACGCAGCCTGGTTAAGTAGGCAACCGGCTAGGCTTTGCCTGCACCGCAAACACCGCCTGTGCTGCCAGCAGGTTCGCCAGGCGCAACTGTGTTGCAACTCCCTTCAGCAACTGCTGCTGCGGATTCAGCATTGCACCGTGTACGACCTGCAAATCAAGGTCAGCGCAGAGATCAAGAAAGTCCTTGATCGTGCACAGATGAATGTTAGGCGTCTCAAACCAGGTATGCGGCAGGCTCGGATTTACCGGCATCCGGCCATGCACGAGCAAGCCGTAACGGGTGCGCCAGTGACCAAAATTCGGGAAGGAAACAATCACCCGCTTACCAATGCGTGCCAGCTGCTGCAGCACGGTTTTTGGCTCATAGGTTGCCTGCAGCGTCTGACTTAGAATGGCAACATCAAAGGCCTGATCCGGATAGTCTGCCAGATCTGTATCCGCATCACCCTGTACCACTGATAAGCCCTTACGCACACAGGCATTCACACCATCCTGACTGATTTCCAGACCACGGGCATCAACTCCCTTGTTGGCTGCCAACCAGGCCAGCAATTCGCCGGTATTACAACCCACATCCAATACCCTTGCACCCGCTGGCACCAGTCCGGCAACAATCTGTTGATCTTGACGCAACATCATACGGCAAGACCTGCAGCGCGGGCACTGCTGTCAAGATAACTGTGCAGCATGGCGTAAAACTCCGGTTCCTGCAGTAAAAACGCATCGTGGCCACGATCGGTGGCAATGTCAACATAGCTGACGTTGGCGGCAATACTGTTGAGGGCTTTGACAATAGTTTTGGCTTCACTGGCCGGAAACAGCCAGTCGCTGGAGAGTGATATCAGGCAATATCTGGGTTTTGGGGTAAAGGCTTTGGCAAGAATGCCGCCATGCTCTGCCGATAAATCGAAATAGTCAACCGCACGGGTAAGATACAAATACGAGTTGGCATCAAACCGATCCACAAAAGTAATACCCTGATGCCGCAAATAACTTTCCACCTGAAAATCGGCCTCAAAGCCGTAAGACAGTCGCTGACGATCCTGAAGATTGCGGCCAAAACGACGCTGCAGTGCCGTTTCTGAAAGATAGGTAATGTGCGCCGTCATCCGTGCCACCGAAAGCCCCCGTGTCGGACAGATTCCGTGCACATAATAGTTCCCGCCATGCCAGTCAGGATCGGCCATAATGGCCTGGCGTCCCACTTCATGAAAGGCAATATTCTGTGCGCTGTGACGATAAGAACAGGCAATAGCTACAACGGCATGCATGGATTCGGGGTAGCTGGCTGCCCACTGCAGTGCCTGCATCCCGCCCATGGATGCGCCCACCACAGCAAATAATTTCTGAATTCCCAAATATTCCATCAATTTTTTCTGTGCCTTAACCATGTCAGCAATGGTCACCGTGGGAAAATCCAGGCAATATAGCTGTCCCGTCCTGGGATTCATGTCACGGGGGCCAGTACTGCCGGCACAACTGCCCAGAACATTGCTGCAGATAATAAAGTACTTGTCCGTATCCAGTGGCAAGCCTGCCCCTACAGCCAGATGCC
Source organism: Alphaproteobacteria bacterium (assembly GCA_031376145.1). Classification (GTDB taxonomy): domain Bacteria; phylum Pseudomonadota; class Alphaproteobacteria; order JAJTHO01; family CANGXP01; genus JANMDF01. Next base: position 13 of record JANMDF010000229.1, on the reverse strand, counting down.
ACCAGCCAGGTTT
>JANMDF010000207.1:0-4511 GCA_031376145.1 Alphaproteobacteria bacterium | reverse complement strand
CGGCGGCGGGTCTCCAGCCTCACCACCGAACGGGTGCTTAACATGCTGCCATGGCAATACGCATTTCTTCCAGCTCCAGCCAGCGTTCTTCAGCCTTAGCAAGGGCATCCTGTGCTACCTGCAGTTTTCTGGCAGCCGCATCAAATGCTTCGGCATCGCGGGCATATAGTGTTGGATCGTTTAAAAGTGCCTGTAACGCCGCAATATCTGCCGCCAGTTTTTCAATGCGTGCCGGTAGGTTTTCCAGTTCATGGCGCAATTTAAACGTCATGCGGCTGGCTGATACAGCAACAGGTGCTGGGTTGCTGGTTGCAGGGTTCTTTGCAGTACTGGCAGATGGCTTTGTGCCGATAGTTTTGGCAGCGATATAATCGCTGTACCCACCCACGTGGCTTTCCACCAAGCCGTCGCCTTCAAAAGCCAGAATGCGGGTTACAGTACGATCCAGAAAATCCCGATCGTGGCTGACAATGATCAGGGTTCCATCATAATCGCTCAAGGCTTCCTGGAGCATATCCAGGGTATCCATATCCAGGTCATTGGTTGGTTCATCCAAAATCAGCAGGCTTCCAGGCTGTGCCAGGACTTTGGCCAGCAGCAGGCGATTCTGCTGGCCACCGGATAATGTGTTGACCAGATCACGGGCAATTTTCGGATCAAACAGAAAGTCTTTGAGATAGCCGCATACATGGCGCGCACGTTGGTTTTCAGCATTACCCAGATAGACATAATCACCGCCATCAGGGCACAGGGTATCCCACAGCGATTTTTTCGGATTGAGGACGCTGCGGCTTTGATCAAAGTACGAGACTTCCAGACTTTTGCCACGCCTGATATGGCCGCTGTCCTGCGGCATATCGCCCACCAGCATTTTCAGGAAGGTTGATTTTCCAGAACCATTCCGCCCCAGAATACCGACACGATCACCGCGCATGATGCGTCCGGTAAAGTGCTGTACGATGGGGACGGTCTTACCATCACGCACAAAACTTTTGCTGACATCCTTAAATTCCGCCACCAGCTTTGATGCCTGGCTGGGGGCGAGCGGCTCCAGATCCAGGGTACGTTTATTCTGTAAGTGCGCGGCCTTATCGGTGCGCAATTTATCACGCAGGCGGTGCAGTTCGCGCAGGCGACGCTGGTTGCGCTTGCGTCTGGCAGTGACACCGCCCTGTGTCCAGTCAACTTCGGCATTCAGCTTTTTCTGCATGTTGTGCAGTTCGCGGGCTTCCTGTTCAATAATGCCATCTGCCCATTCTTCAAATCCTGCATAGCTTTTCGGGCAGACGCGGACAATGCCGCGATCCAGCCAGAAGACTTTTTGTGAAATCGCTTTCAGAAAAGCACGATCGTGACTGACGCATAAGACTGCACCGCGAAAGCCTGCCAGATAGCCTTCAAGCCATTCAATCGCCTGCAAATCCAGGTGGTTGGTGGGCTCATCCAGCAGTAAAATATCCGGATCACAGAGTAATCCCCGTGCCAGTGCAGCACGGCGCAACTGACCACCGGACAGATTACCCATCGGCCAGCCAGGCTCCAGTTCCAGGGGACTCATCATCATGTCGGCCAGATAGTGCTTGTCTTCTGTCTGCTGTTCCTTGGTAAGACCGGTCAGGACAAACTCACGCACACACATAGTCTCATCGACAGGCACCTGCTGCGCCAGGTATCCCACCGTCAACCCTGGCAGGATAAAACGTTTTCCGGCATCAATCTCCATATCGCCGGTAAGCAGGCGCATCAGGGTGGTTTTGCCCGCACCATTGCGGCCAATCAGACAGATTTTCTCCCCCTCGGCAATATGCAGGGTCAGGTTTTCAAACAGTGGTTTGCCGCCTAAATTCAGCGCGGCATCTTCAAGACTGACCAGTAATCGTGCGACCATGCGCGTTCATAACAGGACAAGACTTGAATGCAAGGTGGAACAGTCTTATGTATAGCCATGAACATGGAGTTTATCAGATGCGCAAAAGTCTTTTTCAGAGCATGGCCGTCTTTGGCCTTATGCTCACCACTGCTGTAGCACCCGCCATGGCTGGATCGTACGAAGAACCAAAATACACGGTGGTTGAAACTTCCAAGCCGGACATTGAGATCCGCGATTATGCCCCCACCATTGTTGCGGAAACTGTTACTACTGGTGACCGTGATACGGCTATCAAGGCAGGCTTTAGGCTGATTGCCGATTATATTTTTGGCAATAATACCAGCAGCAAAGATATTGCCATGACGGCACCTGTGCAGCAACAGGCCAACGAAAAAATTGCGATGACTATTCCTGTATTACAGCAAGGCGATACTGCACAGAACAGTTGGACAACCCGCTTTGTCATGCCTTCGCAATATACGATGGAAACACTGCCCAAGCCCAACAAGCCTGAAGTGACTTTACGTGAACAACCCGCCGTGCGCATGGTGGCGATTCGCTTCAGTGGCACGCATGGTGAGGATAATTTGAGTGAACATTTGCGCATTCTGGATAAATTTATCAGCCAGCGTGGCCTGAAAACGATTAGTACCCCCCAGTATGCCTTCTACAATCCACCTTGGACGCTATGGTTTTTGCGCCGCAATGAGATCATGTACCAGGTTGCAGCTGAGTAATCGTTACCGGCAGCGTAGCGGGCAATCGGGCAGCGGTATCCTCCAGCAACGCCCCGCCTGTTTGCTGCAGATAGACCTGAACCGCTCGCATGGCAGCGGCTGCGTCAACCAGCAACACCGCCTGACAGGCTGGACAGGGGATGCGATGCACCGGTTGCAGTCTTAATGCGCCTAACTTCAGGCGCATGACCTGATCACAGTTCGGACATGGCAATGGAATATCTACCGCGTCCAGCCATTCGTTTACCAGCATCATAGGTTTTTAGTGCCCCCCTGCACAAAGCGCAGACCTTCGGCGGCGGTTTGGCTGATGCTGGTAAAGCGTGTGTTGGTTGCCGCTGGCGTGCCAACTGTCTGGCCAATAAGGCCAGGGATAAGCGCGCGCGCCAGTGCCGTGCCAACCGCATCAATGCTGAACCCACCACCGGCAATACTGCCCAGTGCCGCACTGATCCCCGCTCCAGCCGTGCGCCCCAGCAATGAGCTTCCGGAAAAACTACCGGTATTACTGCTGAAAGAGCGTTCCACCTGGCGCAGCGTGCGTTGCAGGGTTTTGCTGATGTCGCTTTCAAAATCCTGGGTGTACTGCTTTTTTAAATTCTTGTATCGCTGCTGATTTTTTTCGGTAAACAGATCAATATCTTTCTGAGCGCGTGACAGAATATCTGTCAGGCTGATGGTCGTGGTATTTTCCGGCATTTTATCCCCGTAAGTGTTGTTTTAACTGTTGATATGTCTGCTGGTCAAAGCCGCTGTCAGTATTGCTTGAGGCAACCAGCGGTGCATCCCAGTCCACACCCGTTTTAGGCAATACGCTAATGAGTGAGTGATTGCTCACTTTGTGGGTCGTGCCGGTAATGGCTTGTAAAAGCCACTGTCGTGTCTGCTGGCACAGTGCTGGTGTTAACCACTGGTTAACAGGCTGTTGGATGAACGGCAGGGTATGCGGCTGGTAGCCATAACCCAACAGGCCACATAAAATAATGAGTGAATATTCACTCTTGTTAAATCCATCCCCTGCTGCCTGCTGCGCAATGGCAACTAAGCGTTTCTCAAGGCTATCCTCAAGTAAACACAGGCTGTGCAATGACGCCCGCATGACATACGGGCGTGCATCGATCATCAACAGGGTTTCATGGCGAAGTGGGTTACACAACATAGTATCAGCTTACTGCAAAACACTAATGCAACCAATAGGTGTGTAAAAATATTTTTATCGCTGCTTGCAAAAATCCATGAATATCAGCACAGAAACTCCTCTGTCATCCTGAGCGCAGCGAAGGATCTCAAGTGCGCTGTATGGAATCCTTCGCTGCGCTCAGGATGACAGAGGAGTTTTGCGTAAGCCCTGCTTATTGCTGACGCAGGTACGTATCCAGCTTCTCCATCGCCGTTTTCAGCATTTCTGCGTCTCCGGCATAGAAAAACCGCACGAACTTACCGCCATTTTGGGGGGCAAAATCCACACCTGCCGTTGCAGCAATTCCTGTTTGTGCTAATAATTTGCGCGTGAAAGTAAGGCTATCACTGGTATACCTACTGAAGTCCGCATAGGCATACATCGCACCGTCAACCGGTGCAATCTGTTCAATACCGCAAGCCTGTAGTCCTTGCAGGAGGATACTGCGATTGTCTTGATACTGCCGTACCCGTGCATCCAATTCAGCACGGCAATCCAGTGCTGCCAGCGCACCATATTGCGACGGCGTGGGTGCTGCGATCTGCAGGCTTTGCGCCATGGCTTCAAAGGTGGCTTCCGTACCTTCCGGCACGACCATCCAACCCACCCGCCAGCCAGTCATACAATAATACTTGGAGAAACTGTTGATCACTATCGCATCTGGGTTGATGTTCAATAGGCAGGTTGCCGGTTGATCATAGGTAATCCCGTGGTAAATCTCATC
>JANMDF010000236.1:0-1602 GCA_031376145.1 Alphaproteobacteria bacterium | reverse complement strand
CTTCGTGAACCGTGACCGCAACCGGGTCAAGCTGCTGGTCTGGGACCGTTCGGGCTTCGTGATCTGGTACAAGCGGCTGGAGGAGGGGACCTTCGAACTGCCGGGTTTCGCTGGGGGTGTGCAGGATGCGGAGGTCAAATGGGACCGGCTGGTGATGATCCTTGAGGGGATACAGCTGGACTCGGTCAGGCAGCGGAAAAGGTATTCCCGGAGTGCCTGATATTGGAGTGTATCAACACCATTTTGTGGATTTAAAGGCCTTGTGGTGCGGTTTTTACCTGCGATATTCAACCCATGGACAGCGCAGCACTGGTCAAGATGTCAAAGGAGGAACTGATCGCGTTCGCGCTTTCGGTGCAGTCCCGGGCGGCCGTCCTGCAGTCCGAGAAGGCCAAGGCTGAATCGCGGAAAGCCGAGCTCGAGTTCCAGCTCGAGCAGCTCAAGCGCCTGATCTACGGGGCGAAAAGTGAGCGCTTCGTGGCCAAGCCCTCCGACCCCAACCAGTTGGAGCTGGACCTCGGCCTTGCCGTCGGGATCGCCCGGGAGGAAGCCAAGAAGGAGGAGTCCAAGCCCGTCAAGGAGAAGAAGCCCGAGGCTAAAAAGCCCGTCCGCCAGTCCATCCCGGACAAGTTCCCGCGCAACGTCACTGTGATCGAGCCGGACGAGGACACCACCGGCATGGAGCACATCGGCGACGAAATCACCGAGGAACTGGAGTACACCCCGGGCTCGTTGAAGGTCAACCAGTACCGCCGCCCCAAGTACGCCGCCAGGACAGCCGACGGCGGCACGCGCATCATCTGCGCCACCCTGCACTCCCGCCCCATCGAGAAGGGCATCCCCGGCCCGGGCCTGCTTGCAAAGGTCATCATCGACAAGTACACCGACCACCTGCCACTCTACCGGCAGTCACAGCGCTTCGCCCGCGAGGGCGTCGACATCCCGGTCTCGACGATGGCCGGCTGGATCGACCAATGCTGCGACCTGTTGGACCCATTGTACCAAAGGCTGCGGCAAATGATCCTTGCCAGCGGCTACGTGCAGGCCGACGAGACACCGATCAAGGTGCTCGACAGCGAAAAGAAGGGCGCTGCCCATCAGGGCTTCCACTGGACCTACCAATCGCCCGTCCAGGGGCTTGTGCTCTTCGACTACCGCCCCGGGCGCAGCCGGTCAGGGCCGATACACATGCTGCGCGATTACAAGGGCTGGCTCCAGACCGACGGCTATGCTGCTTATGATGAGTTCGAGAAACGCGAGGGCATCTTCCTGGTCGGCTGCCTGGCCCATGTGCGCCGCTACTTCGAGAAGGCGCTCGACTACGACAAGGCCAACGCCGGTTGGGTGCTGGGCAGGATCCGCGAACTCTACGCCATCGAGCGCCAGGCACGCGAAAGCGGACTGGATCATGATGCACGCAAGGCACTGCGCGAGGAAAAGGCCCTGCCCGTCATCAACGAGCTCGGCTCCTGGCTGCGCGACAACTACAAGGTATTCCTCCCCAAGTCACCCATGGGCGAGGCCGTCAACTACTTCCTCGGGCGCTTCAAATATGTCGCCCGCTATCTCCAGGACGGACAGTTGGAGATCGACAACAACCTC
>JANMDF010000192.1:0-3180 GCA_031376145.1 Alphaproteobacteria bacterium | reverse complement strand
GCCTGCTTCGTCGCCCCCACCTTTTTAACAACAGGCTTCTTTCTGGCTGGTGTTTTCCTGGCTGGCGTCTTTACTGGCACAATAACCGGCGTTTCTACAACCGCTGGCGCAACTACTGGCTCTGTCACCGGCACTACCTGCAACCCCTCCAGTAACCCGGGTTCTACACCCTTGATCCTGGCTTTTGCCTTGGCATACAGCAACCGTGGAACCTTACGGGTATAATGATACGCTAATAATAAGCCGCCCACATGCACCAGTAGCAGCTGACCACTGGAAAATACCAGGGCTGGGTTGGTCATGATGCTGGCCACCACCGATACGCTGATAAACAACCAGAACAGCACCTGCCCCAGCATCGCCAGTTTGCTGAACTGAATAGCATATTCCTGCCAGCATCTGTCCACCGTCAACACATACGGCGCGGGCTTTAAATCCCCCAGCAGGCGTGCAAACAGGCGTTTTCTGGCATTATACAACCAGTATCCCCCGGCCACACCCAACGCCGCACCCAGCAATACAGCGTGCAACTTAAAGCCACCAAGCAGGCCAACCAAGGCCGCCAGTAAGCCGATGGGGGTAAAGAAAAAACTATACGGCGACCATTCCAGACGCTGCCAGGCTTTGGCCTGCTCCGGCGTCACATAATACCCCTGGCCGCCATAACGGCTATCATAAGGAAAATACAGTGAACGCGCATCATCAACGGGGCGCATCCGAATCTTCGCCCACCGCTTGCCGTCACTGTCAAATAATCCACCGAGCATGTTTCTAAACCTGTGAAAGCTTGCGCTGAACACCAGTTGTCATTCTGAACCCCGTATCAGGTACGGGGCAGGCTCCGTGAAGAATCTCAAATTTCTAAGTGATCTTTCGCTACGCCCAGGATGACAAAAACGATCATTCACGCCAACCTGCTATTGAAATTTTACCGTACGGTTATGCGGCAAACAGGTCAAGATTTGATTAATTTTTTTATTGCTTATCTACTGGGCATGCTTTGATGCTGTAAGCAGGAATATCGGCAAGCTTGACCAATCTACGGTGTGACATACGGGTCTATCACCGCACCAGTTTTCACTTTCTGCCGTGCCGTTTTTCTAATGCTTACACGGGTTTCATCATTCCATGGAACAGTCTGACCCTGCTCAATTTGATCAACCCCTATTTGAACAGCATTCATAAAATCCTGCCGTTTATTCGTGGTATATCCTCGTTCATCCATCATATGCCGAATGGCATCACGCACCACTTCCGCCGCATTACTGTAATAACCGCTTTGTACCTGCTGCTGTATGAAATTCAGCATCTGTTCGGGAATCTGGATATGCATACATGCCCTTTGTATAGATATTGTATATATCTTACAGGAAATCAGGCCTTACACAAAATATAGATTGTCATTCTGAACCCCATATCAAGTACGAGGCAGGCTCCGTGAAGAATCTCTAATTTCTATTAGGTGACTTGCAAAACCTGCGCGTACTTTTATACTCAGGACTTACGCAGTAGCGTGATTTACAGCACTGTCTGATTTACAGCACTGTCCGTTTTACCAGCGAACGCTGGTATCCAGCAAAATCAATAAGTTCTGGATCCTGGCGCTCAAAGTGAAGACAGAAACATCGTTATTTTGCGCAAATCCTGATACTTCAATATTATCAATATAATACACAGGCATTATGCGGCACTCTCTTAAATCTATCGTAGAACAACAAGCAGAAGAATTTCGGATAAAGCTTGATTTAGGCATGGAGATCAACAATTTTCAGGAACAGTTGAACATTGTGATGCAGGCACGCACAAAACAAGATATAGCAAACTACAGAATAGCAGAAAACGGTTGGCGACCTTATTCCTCCGAAATTGTTCCGGTATCACATTTTCTATCAATACTGGGTATTCGTCATGGGACGATTCGCAAAGCCCCCCAGAGCGATTGTGACTTTTATATTTCTGGTCATCCCGATTTCAAGGCTATTGAGGTCACCGCAGCCCTAGCCAGAGCACAAATCGAACAAAATAGAATAATAAACAAGCAAGGCTCATACTATGGTTTTGCCCTTGAACAAGACGATGAACCCAAAAAAAACTTCAAAGAAGACCGTAACGGATACGCCCTTTCAACAAACGACATCACCACTGCCCTTCAAGACGCAATTGATATCTGTATCGAAAATAAAAGGGAGAAATTTCACCAAAATACCTGCCTTTTGGTAGCAGCCCCCCTGGATGAAAATCTCTGTATTGAGAAATTTTGCGTACCGCTCCAAACACTTGTTATCCCTGAAAAATATCCATTTAAACAAACTTTTATTGTTGATAAAAATGGGAAAGCCTGCTTCAGACTTAAAACGGAACATACAGCACTTACCATGATCCGGCCTCCATTGCCATTCCCTGCTCCTGCTGATGACTACAACTGCTGCACATGATAGAAAGTTAGATGCGGTGCAAAAACCTATTATCCTGGGTACGTTGCCCGTAAAAATCATTAATGCTGTTTTAAATGAAACTCTTGAAGTTGGTGATGTGCGGTTAAGTGTCAAGGCGCATGCGCATATTGCACGCGATCATCCCGAAGATTACCCTTTTTGTATGCAGCATATGGCGGATACAATCCAGCATCCTACCTACGTTGGTAAAGCTCCAGAGCAGTGGCGTAACTTTGAAATGGTCAAAACCGTTGGTTCAGGAAACCTGTTGGTTGCCGTTGGTCTGGAATTGGGCAACCAGGGTGATTATCATGTGAAAAGTGCCTATTGCATCACAACCCGGCAAATTCAGAGCAGGCTCATGCACAAGCACCTGTTTCCAATAAAAAACCCCCGAAACGGGGGTTGAATATATAACCTGAGGCAGGATCCCACTTCCTGCATCTCTTGGCGCACATCATCTGTGCGTTAATTACCATTGCTGGTGCGTGAGGCGGGCGTTCTCACCTCTCAGGTTATTACGTATTATAGTACAAGTGTATTGACACTCTGTAAATGTAGAAATTCATAAATACTTGCTTTTTTCTGATTTCAGCCCCCTGCATACCCCACCGCCGCACGTTTCTCGTCATCACTCAAAAACGTGGCGGCATTAATGCGTGACCACAGCATATCGCGGCGCGGGTTCAGAGCGCTGATCGCATCTTCATCAATACGCAATTCCAGACCATCACCAAAACTGGGC
>JANMDF010000181.1:0-1738 GCA_031376145.1 Alphaproteobacteria bacterium | reverse complement strand
AGAGGGGCGGGGTGAGGGTGTATAATGTGCAAAGGATCTATTATTCATGTTTTGTTGCTTTAGCAGCATCCACCAACACCCACGCCGCCCGCAGGGCATCATCCATACCCTGCTGTGCCACACTGGAAACACATAGTACTGGATTACCGGTTTTTTTCTGTAATTTTTTCTGCAAGGCCTTTGCCGCTGCTGCATCGACAGCATCAGATTTAGTGAGCAGGATAATTTCCGGACGCGCATCAAGCCCACCGCCATAGGCGGACAGTTCATCACGAATGGTATGATAAGCGGCAACGGGGTCATCCTGGGTCATGTCCACCAGGTGAAACAAAGCCGCGCAGCGCTCCACATGCCCCAGAAAACGATCACCAAGACCGCGCCCCTCATGCGCCCCTTCAATCAATCCTGGAATGTCGGCAACCACAAAACTGTGGCTGTCGATTTTTACGACCCCCAGGTTTGGAAAAAGGGTGGTAAACGGATAATCAGCAATTTTGGGTTTCGCTGCTGAAACCACCGATAAAAATGTGGATTTTCCAGCATTCGGCATCCCAACCAGCCCCACATCGGCAATGAGTTTCAGGCGCAACCACACCCACATCTCTTCGCCAGGCTCGCCTGGTTGTGCGAATTTGGGCGCCTGATTGACGGAAGATTTGAAATGCGCATTGCCTTTACCACCACGACCGCCGCGCATGAATACCAGCCGCTGGCCATCTTCGGTAAAATCAGCCAACACCTGTTCTTTATAATCATCAATAACCTGTGTGCCGACGGGTACGCGCAGGGTCACATCCTGGCCATCGGCACCGCTGCGGTTGCGCCCCATGCCCTGCAGGCCATTTTGCGCCTTGTAATGCTGTAAATAACGGTAATCAATCAGGGTGTTAAGATTATTCACCGCCTCAATAATCACATCGCCGCCGCGACCACCATCACCGCCATCCGGCCCGCCGTATTCAATAAATTTCTCACGGCGAAAGCTGATACAGCCCGCCCCACCATTGCCACTTTTGACAAATACTTTTGCTTCATCCAGGAATTTCATGCTGTCATTAAGCAAATATAGGGCGGTTAGGCTACAGGATTCTTTTCAGGCAATAGTTGCACGGCAAAAGGCAAGGCTGCTTTTGTGGAAATGTGTTCCAGATCGGTAAGACTTTGCTGGCAATATGTGCCTAAATGCGCAGCATTGGGAGCCGATAATCCAAAAATATCAACCAAAAGATGCTGCAATGTGCCAGGGTGTGGATCAGCCAGCGCATCTTTATACTGCTTAAACCGGCCATACATGATTTCGGCAAGGGCGCGGACTTTTTTGCCCACCGCCAGATCACCAACGCCCATTTCACGCAGGTTCTGATCCAGGTCATCCATGGTAACGTTAAACAGTGCCTGGCTGAGTGCCTTATGGGTTTTGTCCTGCCGCCAGGCATGCATCACCAGAAACACATGCAGATACAATAACTCCAGGCGCATATCGCGGTTATCAGCAATACCAAGTGTTGTGTAGAAAGCCGGGTGGCGGGATGTGGCAACAATCTGCTGATAAATGTCGGCGGCCTGTTTGCCGGACTTGGCAACGATGAAGAAGTTCGATACAAGGGACAACCGTAACATCACCCTAACCAACGCGATACCATGTCATTTTGCAAGCCCTTTCTTATTCTTGGCACAGCCCTGTTGATGGCGAGCTGCAGCCCGATCACTGATAATCGCGGTAACATGGTGCCGAAAG
>JANMDF010000179.1:0-2011 GCA_031376145.1 Alphaproteobacteria bacterium | reverse complement strand
GCGGCATGATAGCCGTAGCGCTTTAGCCCAGCGGCGATAAATGAGTTGTCGTGCGCCCAGACGCTCCCGGTGTGGTGGCCAATCGGGTCATAAGCGGGATGTTTGGCGGAAAGTGTCCTAATTCCCCAACCGCACCACAGATCGGGTTGGCTACCACACCGGGAGCGTCTGGGCGCACGACAACTCATTTATCGCCGCTGGGCTAAAGCGCTACGGCTATCATGCCGCAACCAATCGGATTGCCGAAGGAATATTTGCAGCAGCGAGTATGTTTCAATCCAACCAAATGCCAGAATTATTCGGTGGGATCGATCGTCAGCCCGAAAATTTTCCCGTCCCTTACGTCGATGCCAATATTCCCCAAGCCTGGGCAGCAGGAGCGATGCCGTGGCTGATTAGTAGCATCTTAGGACTAAAAGCCGATGCACCTCATCAACGGTTACAAGTCCAGCCAGTGCTGCCAGACTGGTTGCCCGATCTAGATCTCAATCGGCTAAATGTGGGCGATGCTACCGTCGATCTGCGCTTTTGGCGTGAAGATGGACAAACCCGCTGGAAAATTGTTCGTCAGGAGGGGGAATTAGCAGTAGTAGAAGTGGTAGCAAAAAATCATGAATAGTCAGCATTATGACATCATTATCATCGGTACTGGTGCGGGTGGTGGCACTCTAGCGCACCGACTCGCTCCCAGCGGCAAGAATATCTTGATCCTCGAACGCGGTACGTTTTTACCAAGAGAGAAAACTAACTGGAATCCCGTTGAAGTCACTACCAAAGATCGTTACTTTAATGCTGAAACTTGGCAAGACAAAGCAGCCAAAGAACTCAAACCCGCCGCAGGTTATTGGGTGGGTGGGAATACCAAATTTTATGGAGGGACATTATTTCGGGCGCGGGAAGCCGAATTTAATACCGTAATTCATGCAGGTGGCATTTCACCGGAATGGTGTCTGAAATATGCTGACTTTGAACCCTACTATACTCAAGCAGAGCAACTATATCACGTACATGGTCAAAGAGGTCTAGATCCGATCGAGCCGTGGACGACTCAGGCATATCCTTTTCCGGCAATTAGTCATGAACCCCGAATTCAAGCTGTGAGCGATGATTTAGCAGCACAGGGATTGCACCCATTCTATTTACCGATGGCGATTAAAATCAATGAGGCTCAACAGTTTTTGAGCGAGTGTATCCGCTGCGAAACCTGCGATGGGCACCCCTGTCTGATTCATGCTAAAGCCGATGCTGAAGTGATCACAGTGCTTCCGGCGATCGCGCACCCAAATCTGACACTATTAACTGAAGCTAAGGTCATAAAACTCCATACTAGTGCATCCGGTCGGGAAATTACCGCCGTGGAAACCGATGTAGCGGGTGAAGTCAAGCTGTTTCGGGGCGATATTGTCGTAGTTGCTTGCGGTGCAATTAATTCGGCGGCATTGCTATTGAAATCGAGCAATGACAGGCATCCCAATGGATTGGCGAATAGTTCGGAGCAAGTCGGACGCAACTTCATGAAGCATAATTGCGGTGTAGTAATTGGGGTGACGGAGCAAGCAAATCCTACGGTATTCCAGAAGACGCTCGGTGTGAATGACTTCTACTGGGGCGAACCAGATTTTCCATACCCAATGGGGCAAATTCAACTATCGGGCAAAGTCAATCGTGAGATGTTCGAGCAGGGTGTACCTCTAAAGATAGATCCCGATATTTCGCCCGCAGACGCTGCTGTCCATTCAGTTGACTGGTGGTTGATGGGTGAAGATCTACCCGATCCCAAGAATAGAGTCAGTCTAAAGGGGGATAGAATTTCGCTGGAATACACCGACAATAACAGTGAGTCATTCGATCGATTGGTCGATCGGTGGATTGATGTTTTGAAATCGATAGACACTAGCTCAAATTCTCGCTATTACCGGAGCAATTTTCCCTTACGTTGGGTAGCACATCAGTGCGGGACTTGTCGGTTTGGTACCGATCCCAAAACGTCTGTTTTAGACCCCAATTGCCG